>NZ_JBFFKR010000015.1:0-32514 GCF_041555295.1 Ancylomarina sp.
GCTGTGTTCACGCAAAGGAATCCCCTCGTCATCTTTTGTATAATAGGCCAAAACATTGAGCTCATGGTTTCCTACAATCGCAAAAGCTGAACCATGATCTACCATATTTTTTATCAAGCAAAGACTATCGATCACTCGAAATCCCCTATCTACAAAATCTCCCACAAAAACAGCTTTCCTTTCAGGATGCGCATAAAAGCCAGCCTCCTTCTTATAGCCTAAAGTTTGAAGCATTTCTTCCAAACTTTCAAACTCGCCGTGTATATCTCCTATTATATCGTACAAATCAATTCTATTTTGTAAATATTCATTTCTCATGTGAGATTATATTCAATATCTCAACTTTCTCACTATATCAAAGATATAAAAACAAAAAAAACTCTCCCTATTGCAATGCAATAAGAAGAGTTTATATTTTAAATCTAATTATTATCAAAGATAATCAACTACTATAGCTTGAACAATTTATCGATACTAACTTCTTTCTTAACCTTATTAGGACCAGCGTAAGTAAATTCATTAGTTTTACGACTATACTCGTAGTCTTTCTTCCACTCATCAAAATTAGCAATGATTTTCTTGATCGACTCTACAAAGTAAATAACCTCTTTATTAGTCGTCGTTGGGTGTAATGACCAACGTACCCATCCTGGCTTGTGAGTTAAGTCGCCAGCAGAAATTTCACATGTAATTGACTGAGATTTCTCATGAGTTACATCAAGCATATAGTGACCATAAGTACCTGCACAGGCACAACCTCCACGAACCTGAATCCCGAAGTGGTCATTCAACAACTTCACCAATAAGTTAAAGTGAATATACTCAATATAGAAAGACATAACTCCAATACGCTTCTGACCGTCATCAGCAAGAATCATGACATCATCAACCTCGCGCATCAATTTGAAGGCAAGATCAAGTAACTCTTCTTCACGAGCTTCCATCTTGTCAGTTCCCATCTGATTTTTCACATCGATAGCCAAAGCTGTTCTTATAGATTGGAGGAAACCTGGAGTTCCACCATCTTCACGTGCCTCAATACTATTCACAAACTTATACTCACCCCAAGGGTTGGTCCAGTCTACAGTTCCCCCGCCAGGATGATCAGGAGCCGATTCTGGATCGTAAAGAACTGAGTCGAAAATCATAACACCGGAAGAACCTGGGCCACCAAGGAATTTATGTGGAGAAAAGAAAATACCATCTAATCTACATTCCTCATCAGCAGGATGCATATCGATATCGACATAAGGAGCAGAAGCAGCAAAGTCTACGAAACAGATACCACCATGTTTATGCATCATCTTAGCCATCTGGTGATATGGGGTGATAATTCCTGTTACGTTTGAACACGCACTAAATGAACCAATCTTCATCTTGCGATCAGCATATTTTTCGAGTTGCTTCTCCAACTCATTCAAATCAACAGTAAGGCCT
Source organism: Ancylomarina sp. (assembly GCF_041555295.1). NCBI lineage: Bacteria > Pseudomonadati > Bacteroidota > Bacteroidia > Marinilabiliales > Marinifilaceae > Ancylomarina > Ancylomarina sp. Next base: position 1,438 of record NZ_JBFFKR010000015.1, read on the forward strand.
TCTCCTGGAGGCACAACCACAACATCAACATTGGTTTCGTACCATGATGTTTGGTTTGAATGGTGCTCCATATGTGTGATAAATACAACTGGCTTCTCTTTATCTTTTAAGCAAGTTTTAGAATTCATAGGGCCGCACCCCTTTAATCCTAAAATACGTTGTAATTTCACAATAACAGCAGTCATACCGTAACCTGCATGCATCAATACATCATTAGGTCCAGCATTACAATGCTTCTTAATTATATTCTGAGCTTCATGATAACTTTGGGTCATTAAAGTACCAGTAACATTGGTCTCTGTATGCGTGTTTGCGACATAAGGACCAAAATCTTTTAGCATTCTTTTTTCTAAAGGCTTATATAAACGTCCGCTTGCAATCCAGTCGCCGTAAACGATAGTTTGCTTACCAAAAGGAGAATAAAATCGGGCTTCATTTCCAACTGTATTCTTTCGGAACTTTTTGAAATGGTTTTCCAAATTGCTCATTACTTAGGTTAGTTTTATTTGTTTTGTTGTTTATTCAGATTTCACGTGTCTCAAATCATTTAATATTCAGACTGTTTGGTCTGATTTAAGAACGCTCGTAAAATTAGATATTCTAAAAAAGGAATACAAATAGTGGCTGTATATATTCCTATCGCCTAGGCTATTTGTACCTACATCGCTTTCTAAATAAATGATGTATAACTTTGATTATAAGGACTAATAATTAAGAAAGAACTCCATGTGTTTTACAATAAATAACTCCATATCTTATTTAGAATAGATGCCATTTATGAAGAATGAAAGAATTTGATGGGAAAACACTAAATTTGGCTTCATAAAAAAGGGGAATACTCCATTTTTACAATCAAGTCATTTACAGATCACAAAAAAGATATATGGAGACAATTATTCAACTCTTCGAAAAAAGTGTAGAACAATATCCCAATAACCCATTTTTATGGGAAAAAAACGAAGGAGCTTATATGTCACAATCATATAAAGAACTTCACACTGAAGTTCATCTGTTGGCAGCAGGCTTATATGCCATGGGCATAAAAAAAGGAGATCGTATCGGTCTACTCTCTGAAGGAAGAAATGCCTGGGTGCTTTCTGAATTAGGTATCCTCTACACAGGTTCTGTTAACGTTCCTCTATCTATCAAATTGGATGCACAGAACGAATTAAAATTCCGATTACAACATTCTGAGTCAAGATTGGTTATTGTATCAAAAAATCATCTATCTAAAATTAGAGAAATTAAAGATGAACTTGATCTATTAGAACAAATAATCGTAATAGATGATGATGTTGTATTGGAATCGAAAGAAATTTACTTGTCTTCAATAATTGAATTTGGACAAAATATTATTGAATCTGATAAAAAAGAACTTCAAAAGATTTGGTCAACTATTGATGCTGATGATAGTGCAAATATTTCATATACTTCAGGTACAACTGCTGATCCTAAAGGCATCATTTTATCGCATAACAATTACACCTCGAATGTTATACAGGCTTCCAGTTTAATGGACATTCCTGAAACCTATAAAACCTTGCTTATTCTACCATGGGATCACTCCTTTGCTCACACGGCAGGAATTTATAGTTTCATGTTAAAAGGAGCTTCAATAGCTGCTGTTCAGCAAGGTAAGTCGCCTATGGAGGCTTTAAAAAACATTCCGAATAACATTAAGGAAATTCAACCTGATATTATTTTAAGCGTTCCCGCTTTAGCAAAGAACTTTAAAAAGAATATCGAAAAGGGAATTAAGGCAAAAGGACCTAAGGTAGAACGCATGTTCAACAAAGCCTTGAATGTTGCCTATCGCTACAATGGTTTGGGCATCGATAAGGGAAAAGGTACTCGTAAGTTCTTAAAGCCAATTTATAAGTTCTACGATAAGATTCTTTTTTCTAAGATTAGAGCCAACTTTGGTGGTAATCTGAAATTCTTTGTGGGTGGCGGGGCTCTATTGGATATTGAGTTACAACGTTTCTTCTATGCAATTGGCATTCCAATGTACCAAGGCTATGGTTTATCAGAAGCTTCACCCATTATCTCATCCAATGCACATCACCGTCATAAACTAGGTTCATCTGGATTCCTGGTCAATAACATGGATTTCAAAATCTGTGACAATCTAGGGAATATCCTTCCATCTGGTGAAAAAGGTGAGATTATTATTAAAGGTGGTAATGTGATGAAAGGCTACTGGAAAAATGATAAAGCCAGCGCTGAAACTCTTAAGGATGGCTGGTTGCATACTGGTGATATGGGACATATTGACGAGGAAGGCTTTCTATATGTTTCTGGCCGATTTAAATCCTTGTTAATTGCCAACGATGGTGAAAAATTCAGTCCTGAAGGTATCGAAGAAGCATTCGTCGATCAATCATCTTATATTGATCAGTGTCTTTTATACAACAATCAAGATCCATACACCATTGCTATGCTTGTACCCAACAAAGGTGCAATTCAAGCTCATCTGAGAGTAAAAGGATTAGATTCAAAAAGTGATGAAGGGCAAGTTGAAGCACTTAAGCTATTACAATCGGAACTAAACGCATATAAAAAGGGTGGTAAATATCAGGATATGTTCCCACAAAGATGGATGCCTACTGCTATTGGAATTCTACCAGAAGCTTTCACTGAAGAAAATAAACTGGTGAACTCAACCATGAAAGTTGTACGCGACAAAGTGGTTCATTATTTCAATGACCATGTAGATTATTTATATACACCTGATGGTAAAAACTTCTTAAACACTAAAAATAAGGAAACAATCCAGAATTTTTAATTTAAGAACGACCCAAGCAATCGACTAAAACACAAAAGAGATACTATTATAATGAAATTTAACTTTAAAAAGCTCAATAGCCTATTAACTTTAGGCTTGGTATTACTTGCTTTTACATCAAGTGCGAGTGATTCTAACATTGAAAAACAACGTCAAAACTACAATGGTAAGGCACCTAAATATATCTTTTATTTTATTGGAGATGGTATGGGCTTATCTCAAGCCAATGCCGCAGAAGCCTATCTTGGTGCCATTAATGGAAAAAATGGCATCCAAAAACTTGAAATGAGCAAATTCCCTCATCACGGCTTTTACACCACGAATGCTACGGACCGATTTATTACAGGCTCAGCAGCTGCTGGTACAGCTCTAGCCACGGGTCACAAAACCAGTGTTAATACCATTGGTATGAATGCATCAAAACAAAGGCCTCTTCAATCTGTAGCGGAAAGAGCAAGAGATTTAGGCTATAAAGTTGGTATCGTTTCATCAGTGTCTATCGACCATGCTACACCCGCTTCTTTTTATGCTCATCAACCATCCCGAAGCATGTATTATGATATCAGTTTAGATTTGAGTAAATCTAACTTCAATTATTTTGCTGGAGGTGGCATTAAGCATCCTGAAGGCGATGGCAAGTTGGATAAAAACAACATCATGGCTAATTTTGGTATGGGTGCTGAAAAAGAAGTTGATAACAAGGAAACCAATTCTATCGAACTCGCAAAAGAACGTGGTTATCGCCTTTTAAATACTAAATCCGAATTCCAAAGCTTAAGAAAAGGAGATGATAAAATTATTGCAATTGCACCACGTCTGGTTGGAGGTAAGGCATTACCCTATGCCATTGATCAAACGACCAACGATATTACTTTAAGTGAATTCACAAAAAAAGGTATTGAATTATTAGATAATAAAAAAGGTTTCTTCATGATGGTTGAGGGAGGTAAAATTGACTGGACCTGTCATGCTAACGATGCTGCAACTGCCATTAAGGAAGTCATTAACTTTGATGCTGCAATTAAGGTTGCTCTTGATTTCTATAACAAGCATCCAAAAGAAACTTTGATTATTGTTGGAGGTGATCACGAAACCGGTGGAATGGCACTTGGCTTTTCAGGAAGTCACTACCATTCAAATTTTAAGATCCTACAATATCAAAATATATCTAACGATGGGTTTTCAGAAATTGTAGATCAGTATAAAAAAGATAATACTGACAAGTATAAGCTTGAAGATGGAATGGCCTTAGTAAAAAAGCACTTTGGCTTAGGTGATAAAGAAAAAGGACTTGAGCTATCCGCATTCGAAACAAAACAGCTTAAGAACGCTTTCGAACAAAGCATGAATTACAAAAAAGAATTCAATAAAGATGATCAGTTTTACTTGCTATATGGTAGCTACAACCCATTTACTGTAACGGCTTGCCATATTCTATCACAAAAAGCTGGTATTGGCTGGACTTCATTTTCCCACACGGCTACGCCAATTCCTGTCAAAGCCATTGGTGTAGGTTCAGAATTATTCTCAGGCTACTTCGACAATACTGATATGGCCAAAAACATTTTCAGATTACTACAATCTAAATAAGTACACAACAAGGATAAGTCATCTGGCTTATCCTTGTTAACTTTCCTACCTCCATGTTTAAATTAGCTCAAAAATCAGATTTAATTCTAGTTGGTTTACTCCTGCTTATTTGTCTAGGATTGATACTTGCTCCCAATGGTTTTGACAAAACTCCTGATACAAATACCTTACGTGTTAAGGCTTTAGTTCTATCCACCAATAATAATTTAATCGTTGAAACAGGTATCTTAAAAACGGGAACCCAAGTATTACAAATCAAAATACTGAGTGGTCAATTTAAAGGTAAAGAGCTTAGAGCATTCAACCAATTAGTTGGTCGTATGGAGTTCGATAAAATATTTATAAAGGGGGATAAAACACTTACTGTCTTAAATCTAAATGAGAATAAATCTGAAATTCTCAGTGCCAATGTAGTCGATCATTATAGAATTAATATTGAGTTATGGCTTCTGGTTCTTTTCATTATTCTATTAATTGGCTTTGCTGGTTGGACAGGAATAAAAGCCATCCTTTCGTTCCTGTTTACTGGTCTGGCTATTTGGAAACTCTTATTGCCTGGTTTCCTGAAAGGCTTTGCACCTATTCCACTTTCGCTAGGTATTGTTGCATTACTGACTTCTGCCATTATTTTTCTGGTAGCTGGAACAAATAAGAAAGGCACCGTTGCTTTCTTAGGAGCTATGAGTGGGATTGCTATCACTTGCATAATGGCTATCATTTTTGGAGATCTTTTCAATATTCATGGCGCAATTAAACCCTTCTCAGAAACTCTACTCTATTCAGGATTTGCACACTTAAACCTTACTGAAATATTTCTTGCAGGTATCTTCATTTCATCATCAGGCGCCGTTATGGATATTTCCATGGATATTGCTGCTTCACAAGCCGAAGTGATTAATCACAACCCAAGTATCAGTCGGAAAAAGCTTTGTCAGTCTGGCTTCGAAGTTGGGAAAGCGGTTGTTGGCACTATGACAACGACACTACTCCTTGCCTATTCAGGCGGCTTCTCTGCTCTGCTAATGGTATTTATTGCCCAAGGTACACCAATGACCAATATCCTAAACCTTAACTATGTTTCAGGCGAACTACTCCACACACTAGTTGGTAGTTTTGGACTAATTCTGGTTGCTCCATTCACAGCGATTATTGGAAGTTGGATTTTTACACGAAAAAAATAAATTTAAAGCCTTTCACAAACCGACTTCCACTTACTAGATAGTATTAGCGGAAGAATCTATAACCACCCTACTACTTAGATTCATTCAAAATAGAGGAATATATTTTGACTTATTAAAAAATAGGCATATTTTTGATTAACCGATTTAGTAAACCGATTTAGCAAAGAAGCACATTGAAGAAAAAATCAATCAAAGATATCGCGCAAGACTTAGGTCTATCAAAAACAACTGTTTCTTTTGTTCTTAACAACAAAGGAGACGAAAAGAATATAAGTAGTAAAACTCAAAAAAGGGTACTTGATTATATAAGAGAAGTTAACTATCAACCCAATCAAATTGCAAAAAGTTTAAAAAAAGGAAATACGAATACAATAGGCTACTTAGTTCCTGATATTTCCAATCCATTTTTTGCAAAAATAGGACGGCTGCTAGAAGATCATTTTTGGGAAAAAGGTTATCATCTACTTATTGGAAGTACAGATGAGAATAAAGACAAAGAAGAGCAAGTACTAAATATGTTTGTAAATCGTCAAGTTGATGCATTGATAGTCGCATCTTGTTTTATACAAGGTGATTCTATTAAATCATTATTAGAAAACGATTTCCCTCTTGTGTTTTTTGATAGAGAAGATCCAGATGTTGAAGCGAATTATATTTTAGTTGAAAACAAGATTTCAATGAAAAATGCGATTGAAAAAACAATTCAATCAGGATCAAAAAAATTGGGTTTAATTACACTTACTCCCGATGTTTATTCTCTAAAAAATCGTATCGAAGGATATAAGATGGCCTTATCGGACAATCATATTGATTTTGATAATGACTTAATAAGAATAGTTGACAATAACGATTTAAAACATGGGACTGAAAGAGAACTCAGAAAACTTATTGAATCGGGCGTTGACACTATTGTATTTACCAATAACCAGATTGCTGTTGTTGCCATTTGGTTAATGAATACTTATTACAAAGACAGGATAAATGATATCAAGTTTGTAAGTTTCGACAATGTCGATTTATTCGATTATTCTTTACCTAAAGTGATTTCTGTAGCGCAACCGATTGAAAAAATAGCGATGTATTCAACTCAAATTATAGAAGAAATTCTAAACTCTAAAAAGAGTGAAAATAAAAGAATTGAGTTGTCACCAAAACTAATAGAACGAAAATAACAAATGAAAAATAATTACTTAAAATCAGGCCCTATCTTCCTGGCATTTTTATGCATGGGATTTGGCGATGTTGTGGGCCCTCTAACTAGTCAATTACAGGCTGAATATGAATTAACAAATTTCATGGCAGGATTAGTAACCTTTATGGGATTTATAATGTTTGGTTTACTTTCCGTACCAATGGGCTTGTATCAGGACCGTAAAGGGAAAAAACCCGTATTAGTCATTGGAATGATAGCTGCATTAATTGGTTTAATACTTCCAATCTTAGGTGACTTTTCTTCATTTGAATTACTTTTAGCCTCCTTACTACTCTTAGGTACGGGAGCTACAATATTGCAAGTGGCTGGTAATCCTATTATGAGAGATGTTTCACCAGAAGGTAAATTTTCGAGAAATCTTTCGTTCGGACAGTTCTTTAAAGCAATCGGCTCATTATCGGGTGCCCTTCTACCCTTGCTTGCAGCAAAATATTGGGGTTTAGATTGGAAAATTCTTTTCCCTATTTACTCATCGATTCTAATCATTGCAATCATCTATTTATGGTCAGTTAAAATTGAAGAAAAAAGAGATGATTCAGAAACACCAGCATCCTTTAAATCCGTTTTATCATTATTGAAAAATCCTTATATCTTTTTTATGGTGTTAGCTATTTTTCTTTACGTAGGTGCTGAGGTTAGTATGAGTGCTAAGCTTCCAAATTTTTTAGAACACAAATTCAACTTTGATATTAAAGAACTGGGCCTTTGGGGAACATTATTCTTCTTTTTAGCATTAATGGCAGGACGTTTTTTTGGTGGTGTTATTTTAAATTGGATGTCACCTCAAAAATTCCTTAAAATTACAACTATAGTTTCTATAATCGGAATCTTAGGCCTTTTTGTATCTACGAGCTCAATAATGGGATTCGCGTCGATATTTATTATTGGTCTTGGATTTGCGAATATTTTTCCTCTCGTATTTTCAATAACGATTGATGCTATGCCAGAGAGAAGTAATGAAATCTCTGGTTTGATGGTAACGGCAATCATTGGTGGAGCAATTGTTCCTGTTATATTTGGCGCAATAGCTGATATTTTTTCATTAATGGCTGGTTTTATAGTAACTCTAGTGTGTATAGGCTACATTTTAGGCTTATCATTTTATAAAAGAAAGTAAAGACAAATATGAATATATGGAGTGATGAAAGAGTCGTATTAACTCTTGATGCAGGTGGTACAAACTTTGTTTTTTCAGCCATTAAAGGTGGTAAAGAAATTGTAGACCCAATTAGGAAACCTTCTAATGCTAATGATTTGGAACTTTGTTTGAAAACGATAATAAAAGGATTTCAAGAGACTAAGGATTTAATAAAAGAGGATCCTATTGCAATTAGTTTTGCATTCCCAGGTCCTTCAGATTATAAAAAAGGGATTATTGGAGATTTAGCAAATCTTCCCGCTTTTAGAGGTGGTGTAGCTCTTGGGCCTATGTTAGAAGAACACTTTAACATTCCCGTTTTTATTAATAATGATGGGGATCTGTTTGCATATGGTGAAGCTTTGGGAGGAATACTTCCAGAAATCAACAAACGATTACAAAAGGCTAATAGTCCCAAACAATACTCAAACTTGGTTGGTATAACACTAGGTACAGGATTTGGAGGGGGATTAGTCCATAACAATGAACTTTTTATAGGCGACAATTCAATAGCAAGTGAAGTATGGCTGACTAGTTCAAGGATTTTTCCTGAGCGGTTTGCCGAAGAAGGCATTAGCACTCGTGCTATTCAAAGAGAATTCTTAAAAAATGCTTCTAAAGAATATTCTGATAAATTAATGCCTAAAGATGTTTCTGACATAGCTTTAGATCTTAATAATTCTGATCAGAAAGCAGCGCTTGGCGCTTTTGAGATGTTTGGGAGGTGCTTGGGAGATAGTTTAGCTAACCTATTAACATTAACCGATGGTATTGCTGTTATTGGAGGAGGATTAACAGGAGCACACGATTTGTATATGCCATCAGTTATGGCTGAAATCAATGGTGAGTTTTTGACTTCGGAAGGTGAAAATCAGCCTAGATTAGTACAGAAAGTATATAATATAGATCAGGAAGAAGATTATCAGGAATTTATTAAAGATCGTTCTAAGGAAATTATTATCCCAGGAACTAATAAAAGTATAAAATATGATCCAGAACCTCGCTTAGCTATTAGTTCTAGTAAACTCGGAGCAAGTAAAGCCATTGGAATTGGAGCCTATGCTTTTGCCCTAAAGAAGATAAATGACAAATAAAACTAAGAAAGCTATCAATTAATACTTGATAGCTCTTGCAAAATATTTTTTTACTAAACATGCTAAATCGGTTTAGTAATTAACATTTTCAACTTTTTATATTAAAACCAAACCAGTGTCATGTTAACCAAATTGTTTAATCCATTTACAATTAATATTTACTAACTATGAAGAAGTATGTTTTACGAAGTCTTCATTCAAGCTTAACTAACCCATTGAGGCTTGAAAGAAAGATAGGAGTTTTAGCTTTGCTTTTTGCAATAATGGTCTTGCCATTATCAGTGAATGCAAACGTTGTCAGTTTCTCTGAAGCAAACTTAACAGTTGCCTCTCAAAAACTTATTAAGGGAATTGTTACTGAAGAAGATGGAGCTTCATTACCTGGAGTTTCAGTAGTGGTAAAAGGAACCACAATAGGAACAGTAACAGATATCAATGGAAAATTCGAGATCACAGTTCCAAACGAATCTAATATTTTGATATTTAGCTTCATTGGAATGTTAACTCAAGAAATTAATATTGATTCTCAATCAGAATTAGCAGTTGTACTTCTTACTGATGCAAAACAAATGAACGAGGTTGTTGTAACAGCTTTAGGCATTAAAAGAGAAAAGAAAGCATTAGGATATGCTGTTCAGGATGTTAAATCTGACGAACTAACTCAAGCAGGTAATTCTGATTTGGCAAGTTCACTTCAGGGCAAAGTTGCAGGAGTTCAAATTAACCAATCAGGTGGTGGTATCGGTGGCACGACCCGTATTGAAATTAGAGGTGCCAGTTCTTTATCTGGTAATAACGCACCTCTATGGGTTGTTGATGGTGTTCCTTTTGATGATGGTAACAGTAGAGATGGTTCGATTTGGGGAGGAACTTCGAGAGCAGGTGGTGCTTTTGATTTGAATCCAGAAGATATTGAGTCTATTTCTATTCTAAAAGGGCCTAATGCTGCTGCACTTTATGGAGAACGTGGTGGTAATGGTGTTATTCTGGTAACAACAAAGAAAGGAAAAAGAGGAGAAGGACTAGGAATTAACTACTCTGGAAGTTTTACTTTTTCCGAAGCATCATATATGCTCGATCTTCAAGACAAATATGGTCAAGGTACCAAAGGAGAATACGACAATACCAATACTTCATCATGGGGACCTCAAATGAAAGGTCAAATGTTTGAATCATGGACAGGTGAAACCATTGCATATGAGGCTCAAAAAGATCGACTAAAAGACTTCACAAGAACAGGAGTTGCACAAAAACACAATGTTTCATTTACTGGTGGAAACGATGAAGGTGCCTACCGTGTATCTATAGGAAAAGATATTCTGAATGGTATCTATGAAGATCATAAAGTTGAGAAAACAACTTTTGATTTAAGAGCTGATTATGACATAAATAAATGGTTAAATATTGACACCAAACTTTCTTATTTTTTAACTGAAGGTAACGAGCGTCCTGAAATTGGCACTTATAGTTATGTGTCTTATTTCAATACAATGCCTATGAATATCCGAAATCAAGATCTGGCTCCTGGTTACGATATTATTGGTGGCAAGCATGTTGAAAAATTATACACGACTGCAAACGCTGGCAACAGAAACCCATATTTCCTTCAGTCTCAGACGACAAACTATGATCAGAAAAACAGAACCTTTGGTTATGTTGCGGCAAACATCAAATTGACTTCTGATCTGAAAGCAAAATTTAAGTATGGTATGGATTTCTACCAATTTTCAAGTGTTGAAGGTTATCGATATGCTGATAATGTAGATGCATCCAGACCAAATTATAATACGTCTCAATCCAATTTTAAAGAAGAAAATTATGAATTTTTAGTGTCCTACAATAAGGATATCAATGAAGATTTTAAAATAGGATTAAATGTAGGTGCAAACAGTATGAATCGATTTTCTAAAGATTTAAGAGCCACTTCAGGACGATTGAGTTCAGAGGGTGATTTCTTTTTAGGTGCTGGTTCAAATATAAATGCTAGCGAAAGTATTTCTGAATCAGAAGTTCGATCGATATATGGATTTGGACAGGTTGCATACAAGAATTTTTTATTCTTAGATTTTACTGCTCGTAACGACTGGTCGTCTACACTAACAGCATCGGACGCTGAATTCGATAATTCTTATTTCTATCCTTCTCTTAGTTTAAGTGCAATTGTTTCTGATATGACAGATTTGCCTGAATTTATTTCATTCGCAAAAGTTAGAGGATCATGGGCACAAGTAGGAAAAGCTACTAGCCCATATGGCACAAGTCAAAGTTTCATGCTAGAAAATTGGAATTTTGGATTAACAAATGCTAAAATACCGACGACTCAAGTTGTTCAAGATCTAAAACCAGAGATTTCGACATCATGGGAAATTGGTGCTGATATGAGATTTCTTAATAATCGCATAGGTTTAGATTTTACCTATTACAATGAAGAAACCGAAAACCAAATTTTAGCCGTACCAACAGTACAAAGTTCTGGTTACGATTTACGCCTAATTAATGCGGGTTTAATTACCAATAAGGGTATTGAATTCATGCTAACAACTGTCCCTGTGAAAACCAATGATTTTAGATTAGGGATAGATTTTAATTTTGCGAAAAATGAAGGTATTCTTGAAGAGTTAGCTGAAGGTATTCCTGAATATGATTTAGGTATGGGCGTGATGGCTCTTCCTGGTGAAAAACTAGGTGTCATTCGTGGTAGCGTTTACAACAGAACCGAAAGTGGTGCTCTAATCGTTGATGATAACGGTTTACAAACAACTGCTCAGGGTGATGATCATATCCTTGGAAACATTCAAGCTGACTGGACTGGATCCATTAATATAAATGCAGAATATAAGGGTTTCTTTCTTTCGGCATTGATGTCTATCCAAGAAGGTGGTGATATTATTTCGACTTCAGAACAAGGAGCTGTTTCTTCAGGAACTGCAGCTAGAACGACAGAAAACAATCGTATGTCATTATTTGTTGATGGCGTAACTGCTGATGGTGGAGCTAATAATGTCATGATTAGTGCTGAAGAATATTGGAGACAATTATCAAAGGTAGATGAAGAGTTTATTTATGATGCGTCTCACATGAAATTGAAAGAACTAGCTATTGGTTACAATATTCCTAGATCAATTTTAAATAAAATCCCTCATAATCCTGTAAAATCAGCTAGGCTTTCTCTTGTAGGTAGAAACTTATTCTATTTCTATAAGCATACACCTGGAACTTCTCCTGATGCAAGTGCTTATAGTTCTTCATTAGCAGCTCAGGCATTTGATTTCTCACCAGTTCCTGCAACGAGAACTTATGGATTTTCGCTTAATGTTGGTTTTTAATTATTAAATAAAAGAATATCATGAAAAAAATATATTTAGGCCTAATTTCACTGGGACTATTCGTTTTATCTAGTGGCTGTTCTGATGATTTTGGGGATATGAATGTCCCATCTGATGCAGTAACTGATGTTGAACCAAAGTTTTTCTTTAGTTCAATGGAACAACAAGTATTTCGAAATTATCAGCGTAATATCAATCTTTATCCTGATTTATATTCACAGTATTGGGCCAATACCGTTTCGGGTTTTGGATCACCTCGCTACGAATATGTTGATGGGTGGATAGGCAATCAATGGAAAGAATTTTACACTGAACAGTTGCGTAAATCGTTGGCTATTGACGCTTCATATTCAGAAAACCCTGTATATGTTGACGCACTGGCTATTAAAGACATTTTGATGTGTTATTGGTGGTCAAGAATGACAGATACTTATGGCGATATCCCCTATTTTGAAGCTGGCAATGGTGAAGGTGTTCCATATACATCACAAGAGGATATTTACACCGATTTATTCGCAAGATTAGATACTGCTATCAAAAGCATTACTGGCGGAGAAGAACAGTATAAATACAACGATGGTTACGACCTTATTTATGATGGTGACGCAAGTCAGTGGCAAAAATTTGGAAACTCGCTTCGCTTACGTTTAGCCATGAGAATTTCCAATATTGATCCTGCAAAAGCACAAGCTGAAGTTCAGGCTGCAATAAATGGTACAGGAGGCTTATTAATAAGCAACGATGATGTCGCTAAAGTTCCGATGTGGAGCCAGGGATGGTATGATTACATACATCAAATGGCTTGGAACTGGGGTAATGTTCGTATGTCTAAAACCTTCTCCGACAATCTGTATAACCAATCAAGTGCCGGTGAAGATCCTCGCGCATCAAAATGGTTTGCATATAAAGTAGATGGTGAAACAAAAACTAAAGAAGAAGCTGGTTTCGATAAGTATGAAGGAATCGAAAACGGATATAATCTGGTTCCTGCGAATTCAGATGATAATTATGCGACTATAAATCTTGAAGGTGGCTATATCGATTTTGAAGGTGATGGCGCTGCTAATAAGATGTATTGTCCTATCATGTTCTACTCTGAAGTAAAATTCTTACTTGCCGAGGCAGCATTACGAGGATGGGCTACTGGAGATGCAAACGCCCTTTACAAAGAAGGTGTAGCTGCATCAATGGAATATGTAGGTGTAGACGGCGGCGATGCCACAACTTATATTAATGGATTAAATAACCTTTCTGGTTCAAATGAAACACAGTTAAAACAACTGATTACTCAAAAGTGGGTAGCCAACTTCCCTAATGGTGTTGAAGGTTGGGCTGATTTCAGAAGAACAGACTATCCTAATGTAACCTTACCAAAAGACGGTGTAAGTGGCAGCTCTACAGTCGCCAGTGGTACTTGGGTAAAAAGAGTTCGCTATCCTGACAATGAACATTTACAGAATGAAGTTAACATGCCATCAGAATTAAATACCTTAGATGGAGACAGAATGGATATTCGTTTATGGTGGGATACTGCTGATACAAAAACCAAAACGGGTGGTATAATGAATAGCAATTTCTAATTAGAAAAAACTAACAGGGTGAGTTGGAGACCACACTCTCCTTCCACTTTGTTTAAACTTTGTTATATGAAAACAATGAAATTAAATATAAAAATATTGTCTTTTCTTGCTGCTTTTCTAATGGTTTTCACCATTGCAGCTTGTGATGATGATGATAATTTAGGTCAGGTTGATGCAGCCTCACTGGAATCTTTAATAACAGAAGCTCAAGCTTTAATTAACAATAGCCAAGAGGGAACAAGTCCTGGAGATTTTAAGCCAGGTTCTAAAAAAGAATTACAAAATGTTTTAACATGGGTCGATTGGAAAGTTGCCAATGCAGAATCTCAGGATGATGTGACTGATGCTGCTGTAAAGCTTCAGGTTTATATTGACAAATTTAAAGCGAGTATTGTGACTTTGGCAGTTCCTATTATCGGTCAATCAAACGATACCTACATTCTTATTTCTGATAATATTAAACCTCTGTTTAATCAGAGTTTCACTATCGAAACAAAGATCTATGTTGTTGATTTAGCTACAAAAGGGTATTCAAACAACATATTTGGGACTGAGCAATCAGGACCTGATAGTGGTTTTGTGATTCGTTATTTCGGCGATGGAGGTATTCACTTAAACGTAGGTAGCGGCAGTGGATGGAATACTATAGAATCAGATCCTGGAGTAATAAAAGCTGGTGAGTGGATGCATATTGTATTTGTAAATGAAATTAGCAGCCAAAAACTATATGTTAATGGTGTTGAAGTTTTATCGCAAAACAAAGAATATATGCCAGCTCCTGAAGCTTCATTCGTGATCGGAAACGGTCCTACTTGGACTGACCGTGTTATAAACGGAATGATTAAAGATTTTAGAGTTTGGTCCTCGGCCAGAACTACAGCACAAATTACCGATAATGTAGATGCAACATTTGAAAACACAGAAGCTGATTTAGCCATGTATTTCCCATTCGATGCTGACCTAGGTAATGAATTCAAAGACAATACAGGAAAATACACAGCCACCTTTAAGGGGGAAATTGCTTGGGCTGCTAATGGAATTCCTCCGGTTATCGTACTTGACTTCTCTGCACTAAATACATCTATCGCAGCTGCTACAAGCTTAAAAGCTGAAGTTGTTGAGAGTTCTACGGATGGTGATTATCCAATTGGAACACAAGATTATATTCAAGCTCTTATAGACGATGGGAATGATCTTATAGCCAATGCTAAAAAGCAAACTGAAATTGACGAAAAAGCTGCATCAATTAATACCAAATTAGAATTAGTAAAAGATAATTTGGTAGCCGATGCTACAGGTATTTATATCGACCGTGAAGATTCAGATGCTGTTGGTTTTAGAATTACACCTAACTATACACCACAAGGTGATTATACAGTTGAATTTGATGTTAATATTAAAACATTCGCTGGCTATGGTACAGGTGAGCTTTTCAATAATGGAAACTATGGAATCTGGGTTTATGGTTACGAAGAATTAACTGAAGAGAATCTACTTAAATCTGGTGGATTATGGAACTTTACCAATGCAGGAAACGGCTGGCAAGGACCAAAAACAGATCCTTTGGTAATGACTCCAGGTGAATGGCAGCATGTAGCTATTGTACATGACAATACAGCTCGAACAACAATTTTATATGTTGACGGAGTTCAAAAAGCGATTCAAGAAGACATCGGAGCTCCTGAAAATTCAGGATGGGGTGAAACTTGGCTAGGAAACGGTTGGGGTAAAATGGATGGCTCAATCAAAGATTTTCGTCGTTGGGATGTAGCACGTGCAGCTGCAGACTTAAACTCTGATATAGACGGTACAGAAACTGGCCTAAATGCATATTTCCCTCTTGATCAAGTAGCTGGTATCAAATTCAAAGATGCTACTGGTAATTATGATGGTGAAATGAGAGGTATTAAGTGGAATGTTGAGTAATAAGTAGGTGTGAATAATGGAGCTACCTAAAAGGGTAGCTCCATTTCTATTACTCAAACAAAATCATCATCTTTAATAAACAAATAACCAAGAATAAGCAAAGCTATGTTCCCCACTAAAAAGCAATTCTTTTTCATTTTGATAATTCTAACACTATCAAATTCTTTGTTTGCTCAATCCTCGAAAATTATGTCCTTTAATATTCGATACGATAACAAATGGGATACCGAGAATAACTGGATGCTTCGCAGAGGCAAGCTTATTAAACTAATCGATTATTATCAACCTGATATAATTGCAACACAAGAAGGACTTTATAACCAAATCTCATATATAGACAGTGCTTTAATCGATTATAATTACGTTGGTATAGGAAGAGAAGATGGCAAAACTGCTGGAGAGTATTGTGCCATTTTTTACAATGTAACAAAATACAAAAACATTAACCATTCCACATTCTGGCTATCAGGAACACCAGATTCGATATCGGAGGGATGGGATGCCGCTCTGGAAAGAATCTGTACTTATGGTCTTTTTGAGGACCTGAAGACTAAAGAAAGAATATACATTTTTAATGCACATTTTGATCACCAGGGAAAAGTAGCACAAGAAAATTCTGCTCGATTAATATTAAAGAAAATTGAGACAATCAATCAAGAAAATTTATCAGTCATTCTTATGGGAGATTTAAATGTGACTCCTGAAGAAAAGACTATTACAATATTAAAAGAAGAACTGAGGGATGCTATCAGCCTCACTTCTTCCCCATTTTATGGTCCAAAGGGCACATTTAATGCTTTTAAAAATAAACCTGTAACCAAACGTATAGATTACTGTTTTGTAAAAAACATCAACATACTAAGCTATTCTCATATTGACGACAGATTAGATAATGATAAACATATTTCAGATCATTACCCTATTCTGATGAATATGAAGCTAATAGATGAAAAAGCTGTAATTGGCCTAAATAAAGACAAATAAAGCCTCGAGCTTACAAATATACATCCTTACAACACAAGTTTTAACAGAAGAAAAATGCACAACCAAAACTCAATAAGAACGCTATTCCTATTATTTATAATGGGCATCAGTCTAATATCTTGTCAGTCTGATGAAAACGAAACAACTAAGGAAGAAAATTACATTCAGTTTGTTGATCCACTTATCGGATCTGGAGGACATGGTCATGTTTTTGTGGGAGCAAGTGTTCCATTTGGAGCTGTGCAATTGGGCCCTAACAATATCAAAATGACCTGGGATTGGTGCTCGGGTTACCATTATTCTGATACAACAATCATCGGTTTTTCTCATACACACCTAAGTGGAACCGGCATAGGTGACTTAGGAGATGTACTAATGATGCCTGTCAGTAACTTAAAAAATGTAGACACATCCGCTTTAGTTGCTAAAAACAGACTTTCGGCATTTTCGCATGATAATGAAACTGTTAAAGCAGGCTATTACGCTGTTCACTTAGATCGATATGATATCGATGTTGAATTAACAGCATCTGAACGTGTTGGTTTACAAAAGTACAAGTACAATAAAGAAGGAGATTCCCAACTCATAATCGACTTAGGAAGAGGAATTGGTTGGGATAAACTTGAAGATGGCAGCATTGAAAAATTGGATGCTTATACCATTGGCGGACATCGCTTTTCTAAAGGATGGTCAAAAGATCAGCGACTATTTTATGTCACTCAGTTTTCAAAGAAAATTAAAAACCTGACGATTGTTGATTCTACGCTTCAATTAGCAATCCTGGAGTTCGAGGGTAATGGTGAACTGATGGTTAAAACAGGAATTTCACCACTTAGCATTAAAGGAGCCAGCAATAATATTAAGGCTGAAATTCTGGAATGGGATTTTAACGAGGTTCTTGCTCAAGCAGAAACAAAATGGAACAAAGAGCTGGGAAAAATAGCAGTTAAAACTGATAGTAAAGAGGATTTAAGAACATTCTATACTGCCATGTTCCATACCATGATTGCTCCTTCCCTATTTAATGATGCAAATAAAGATTATTTAGGAACGGATAAGAAAGCCTACTCCAATGTCACTTTTGATAACTACTCTGTGTTTTCATTATGGGATACCTACAGAGCTGCTCATCCATTATTTACCCTTACTCAGCCTGAGCGTGTCGATGATATGGTGAATTCGATGTTAGCCATTTATCAGCAACAAGGAAAATTACCTGTATGGCACCTTATGGGATCCGAAACCAATACGATGGTAGGCTATCATGCAGTACCAGTAATAGTTGATGCTTTTCTAAAGGGATTCAAAGGATTCAATATCGATCTAGCTTATGAAGCTGTTAAAGCATCCGCTATGCGAGACGAAAGAGGATTAAATTACCTTAAAGAAAAAAGGTTTATTCCTGCTGAAAAGGAAATAGAATCAGTAGCTAAAGCCTTGGAATATGCAATTGACGATTGGTGTATTGCACAAATGGCTAAAAAATTAAATAAGACTGAAGATTTCAAGTATTATTCTGAAAGAGCTAAATACTATCAGGAATACTTCGATAAGGAAAGTCAATTTATGAGAGGAAAATTGGAAGATTCTTCATGGAGAACACCTTTCAATCCAATAAAATCTACTCATCGCGAAGATGATTATTGTGAAGGTAATGCCTGGCAATACACATGGTTAGTGCCTCAAGATGTAGAAGGATTAATCGCTTTATTCGATAACGAAGAACAGTTTATCACAAAACTAGATAGTTTGTTTTCTATTTCATCTGAATTAAACGAAGGTGCATCTTCTGATATTACGGGTTTAATTGGACAATATGCTCATGGCAACGAACCAAGTCATCACACCACTTATTTGTATGCTTACGCTGGTCAGCAGTATAAAACAGCTGATAAGGTCCGTTTCATTATGAAAGACTTATACACGGATAAAACGGATGGTTTGTGCGGAAACGAAGACTGTGGGCAAATGTCAGCTTGGTATATCATGTCTTCAATGGGAATTTATCCTGTAAACCCTGCTAACGGGGCTTATGTTTTTGGTAGTCCAATTTTCGACGAAGCATCTATTAACTTACCTGAAAATAAGAAGTTCAATATTATTGCTCAAAACAATAGTAAAACAAATATTTATATTCAGTCAGCGACATTAAATGGGGAAGCTTATAGCAAAACCTTTATAACTCATAAAGACATTTTAAAAGGAGGAAGCTTAGTTTTCGAAATGGGCCCAAAGCCTAATAAAACCTTTGGTAAAAACATGCAAGACAGACCTAAATCAATTGTTTATTAGACAATAGTACGTTAGATTCCTGTAATTAGTCCGACTGATAATAAGAGTAAAATAAAAACGAAACAAACCATTATTAGAATAAAAACACCAGTTTTCAAATAGAAAACAGAAAAGTTCGGGTAATATTCCTAACAATTAGGAATCCATACCGAAACACTCTCAATAAAAACAGAATGACTAAAAGTAGAAACAGAGAAACTCTAAAATAAAACGGAAGAACTCGAAGAACAAACAGATATACTCTCAAGAAAAACCGAAGAACTAAAAATAAAAACAGAGAAACACATATAAATGTTCGGAGAACTGAATAGGAAAATAGAATACTTCCCATTTTGTACCAGATAAATTTAAAAATATGAACAAGAGAACCATTTATTTATTAATTATACTAAGCTTGTTTTTTCAGATAAAAACAAGCTTAGCCTCAAAGCCAGATACCACCCTACTACAATGGGTTAATCCCCTAATGGGAACCGACTCTGATCATGGCTTGTCAAATGGTAATACCTATCCAGCAGTGGCACTGCCATGGGCCATGAACTTTTGGACGCCCCAAACAGGAAAAATGGGCGACGGCTGGTGTTATGCTTATGATGCCAAAACCATTCGCGGCATAAAACAAACCCATCAACCTAGTCCCTGGATTAACGACTATGCTGCTTTTTCATTAATGGCTGTAACGGGTGATTTAAAGTTTAAAGAAGATGAAAGAGCTTCATGGTTTTCACACAAATCTGAAATCTCAAAACCAAATTACTACAAGGTTTACCTTGCAGATTATGACGTAAGTGTAGAGTTAACACCAACAGACAGAGCGGCTATGTTTCGCTTCACATTTCCTGAGAACAAAAACTCTTACATTCTTCTAGATGGTTTTTTCAAAGGATCAGAAGTGACGATTCTACCTGAGCAAAGAAAAATAATTGGATATTGCCGAAATAACAGTGGCGGAGTACCTGATAATTTCCACAATTATTTTGTTGCTGAGTTTGATAAAGATTTTGAACTGACTCACACATGGGACGGTGATAAATTAAACGAGAATTCAAAAACTGCTACCGGAGAACACGTGGGTGCTGTTATCGGATTTAAAACTAAAAAAGGGGAACCGGTTCATGTAAAAGTTGCCTCATCTTTTATTAGTCCTGAACAAGCACAATTAAACTTAGATCGTGAAATCGGCAACAAAAAGTTTGATCAAGTTCAATCGGAAGCAAAACAAGCTTGGAATAAAGAATTATCAAGAATAAAGGTAGAAGGTGGTACAGATGATCAAATGAAAACCTTCTATTCTTGCTTGTATCGCGTCTTATTATTTCCACGCAAATTTCATGAGATTAACGATAAAAATGAAGTGGTTCATTACAGTCCCTACAATGGTGAAGTACTGCCCGGTTATATGTTTACTGATAATGGCTTTTGGGATACATTTCGGGCAGTCTTTCCATTTTTCACATTAATGTACCCTGAGTTGAACGCTCAAATCATGGAAGGTTTAGCAAATACCTACAAGGAAAGTGGTTGGTTACCCGAATGGGCTAGTCCTGGTCACAGAGGTTGTATGATTGGTTCTAACTCGGCATCCTTAATTGCTGATTCCTATTTAAAAGGGATTAGAGGATACGATATTGAAACGCTATACGAAGCCATTCTAAAAAACACTAAATCCTATAAGAAAGATATTACTTCGGTAGGTCGATTTGGGGCTGAATATTATAACAAGCTGGGTTATGTGCCCTATAATGTTGGTGTTAATGAGAATACTGCAAGAACTTTGGAATATGCATATGCCGACTTCTGCATTTACAAACTGGCAATAGAACTAGGCAGACCACAGGAAGAAATTGACTTGTTTGCCCAAAGAGCTCAGAATTATAGAAATGTATTCGATTCGGAAACAGGATTAATGCGAGGTAAAAACCAAGATGGCACATTTCAATCGCCTTTCAATCCTTTAAAATGGGGCGATGCCTTTACCGAAGGAAACAGTTTACACTATACCTGGTCTGTTTTTCAGGATATTCAGGGCTTGATCAATTTAATGGGTGGAGAAAAGAAATTCATCTCTACTTTGGATGGTGTGTTTAATATGCCTCCAAAATTTGATGCTTCCTATTATGGTTTTACCATTCATGAAATTCGTGAAATGCAAATCGCCAACATGGGAAATTATGCTCACGGTAATCAACCTATTCAGCACATGATTTACTTGTACAATTATGCTGGTCAACCTTGGAAAACTCAGTCACACATCAGAGAGGTAATGGACAGATTATACACCCCACTACCTGATGGCTATTGTGGTGATGAAGACAATGGACAAACTTCAGCTTGGTATGTCTTCAGTGCAATGGGCTTTTATCCTGTTTGTCCGGGTAGAGATGAATATGTTTTTGGCTCTCCCCTATTCAAAAAAATGACAATCAGCTTAGAGAATGGTGAGACATTCATAATAAACTCGAAGGAGAATTCATCGGAGAATGTATATATAAACGACATTAAGCTTAACGATAAAAATCACAAACTTAATTTCATAAAACATCAGGATATTCTTAAGGGCGGCATACTAGACTTTAAAATGTCGAATAAGCCAAACTTTAAAAGAGGAACCAAGAAAAGCGCTTACCCATCGTCAATGTCAAAATAAAAATTTAGACTTAAGCTATAAGATTTCACTTATAGCTTGAGTTTAGCCTAATATCAAGGAATGCACCTATGAAAAATAAACCACTGTTATTAGTATTCTGTATATTACTATCTCTTTTTTCATCGGCCTCTGAAAAGGCAAATAAGAAAGAAAAACTGGTGAAAATAACCTACGAACAATACAGTAGAGGTAAATTAATTCCCAATAAGGAAATCCTTCTAAATTGTGCAAATGGATTCGTCAAACTATCAAATCCATCGAAAGTAGAAAGCTTCTTTATCGATTATAATTCCAAAGCTGTCGTTAAAGTTCTTGATATTGATTCAACACAATACAAGCAAATAAAGCCTTTCTCAGAATTAGCAGTAGCTAAAGAAACTGATGAGAAGCAAACCATACTGGGCTTCGAATGTAAAAAGGCCAGCTTCGTCATATTCTCAAACAGAATTGATGTTTGGTATACAACTGAAACAAAGTTTAAAGCATCCCCTTCTCTATCGGCAATAATAGACAATGGCTTAATTCTTAAATATGTGGCTAATGGAAATCGGACCATTCAAGCAAAAGCTATAGAGTATGTAAAAGACGATATGCAATACCCACAAGAAAATGTGCCCGAAATAAATCAAGCCCGATATCGCGAACTTATTATAAAGTCGAGATATATCACTATTCCTGTATTCGATAAGGAACTAATCAATTTCCAGGGAGACATCACAAATCCCAAAGAAGAAAAACTGAACCATACCTATCGTTTCTCAAAGGGAACTGTGATAATGAAAAAGATAAAATTACCTAAGCTTGATTCTGAGGGTAATGTATTTGTGAAGCTTACCAATTGGTCAAATGGTGATGCTTACGATAGAACTGGCTGTGTTTTCACCCTGGCTGATGATAAGAAGAAATCGATATTAACAGCCTTAAAAAACGGTAAAGAAGAATTGCCACTTTATCTGGACAAGCAAGGAACCGAATATCAGGGAGTCGTTAGTACTGACGATTATACCGTACCTACCGAGCTAATGCGATTTTTCACCTCGTTTGGTGTCGGGCATTTTAATAACAAACGCCCTATTAATAGATATCACTGGCAAGATTCAGTGGTTTACAAACAAGATATTTCAGAACTTATCTCAACCGATAAGGATGAATTATGGATCGGTGTTTTTATTGGCAACTACGATAAAAGCGGACATAAAGTAAGTTTAGAACTGGACTACTACCCTCCTTTTGAAGATTATCCAGCAAAGGAAAAATTTATTAAACCTTTGTTCTACACCCTTAATATCATGGAGGCTGAAGGCCAAAATTATGGTCGCATGTTTAAAAACGACACATTAAGCATGACCTTTAATATCGATACAGATATTAAAAACCCTCAATTACTATTTACCACAACTGGCCATGGAGGCTGGGGCGAAGGAGATGAATTTGTTCCTAAAGTAAATCAAGTCTTTATTGATGATGAATTAGTTTTCAGACACGTGCCATGGCGCAGCGATTGTGGAACATACCGTATGTCTAATCCTGCTTCAGGGAACTTTAACAATGGTTTATCAAGTAGCGATTTAAGTCGTTCAAATTGGTGTCCTGCAACTTTAACTCAACCTTTTTATATCCCTTTAGAATATTTAGAAATCGGAAAACATAGCATTAAGGTAACCATCGACCAAGGCGATGACGAAGGTTCCAGCTTTAATCACTGGAGTGTTTCCGGAATTATAGTCGGCAACAAATAAGCCCGTTTAAGCCTTAATCATATTCTGATATCTCAAAAAAACTGATAACATGAAGAGAAGAAACTTTATAAAGAACTCATTATTATTCACAGGAGGTTTAGCTCTTGTCGGAGCTCCTAATCTTGTATCTGCAAAGAATCTAAAATATGTAAGCCAGCGACCTGCAAGCAACAAACGTCATTATGTGAGCAAAGCTGTTGATAAAACCATCGCAAAGGTCAAAAAATCGATCAACAATCAAGAGTTAGCTTGGATGTTCGAAAACTGTTTCCCAAATACTTTGGATACTACAGTAAAATATTCTGAGATCGATGGAAAACCAGATTCATTCGTAATTACAGGTGATATTGATGCTATGTGGTTGCGTGACTCAACGGCTCAGGTATGGCCTTATTTACCTTTGGTAAATGAAGATAAGGATCTGAAAAAATTGTTCCAGGGCTTAATTAACCGACAGGCCAAGTGCGTTAATATCGATCCATATGCCAATGCCTTTAATTTTGATAAGGTCCAAAAGGGGCATTGGGATACTGATGTTACCGATATGAAGCCCGAAATTTATGAACGCAAGTGGGAAGTCGATTCTCTATGCTACACCATCCGTCTAGCTTATCATTATTGGAAAGCTACAGGCGACACAAGTTGTTTTGGTGACTCATGGCAAAATGCGATGCAGCAAATCGTAGACACATTTAAAGATCAGCAAAGAAAAGAAAATAAAGGCGCCTATTCATTCCTTAGAGTTACCGATAGATTCTACGATAATCTGCCAGGTATTGGATATGGAAATCCGACCAATCCTGTAGGACTTATCGTATCCTCATTCCGTCCATCAGACGATGCGACACTTCTTCCATTTTTAATTCCATCGAACTATTTTGCAGTTGTTTCATTAAAACAAATGACTGAAATACTGAACCATTTAGGTGTTCAAAATCAGCTGGCTAAAGATGCTAATGATTTGGCTAATGAAGTGGATGCAGCCCTTGTCAAATACGCGATTGGCGATCACCTCAATTATGGAAAAACCATTGCTTTCGAAGCTGACGGGTTCGGAAACAAAATGTATATGGATGATGCCAATATCCCAAATCTACTGTCACTTCCTTATTTAGGAGCCATGGAAATAGATAATCCGATCTATAAGAATACCAGAAAGTTTGTTTTGAGTAAGAATAACCCTTGGTTTTTTAAAGGCGAATTTGCCGAAGGAGTAGGCGGTCCTCATGTGGGAGCCGATATGATTTGGCCAATGAGTATTATCATGAGAGCCATGACATCAACTGATGAAAAGGAAATAATCGATTGCCTGAATATGCTGATTAAAACTCATGCTGGAACAGGTTTTATGCACGAAACCTTCCATAAAGATGATCCTAAGAATTTCACACGTTCATGGTTTGCCTGGGCTAATACCCTGTTCGGAGAATTAATTTTGAAACTCTATAACGAGAGACCAAACTTATTAGCAAACATCTAAATTGAGTCATGATGAAATTCATTCTTATGTCATTATTCTCTTCTATAAAACATCTAGGTTTATATATATTCTTCATTGCCACTGTTTCTTGCAGTGTCAATGAAGAATTAGGCTTGGCTTCTCCCGATGGAAATTTAAGTCTTCAGGTCAGTTTGAACGAAAAAGGCGAAATTTACTACCAGCTAAAAAATTCGCAAACCCAGTTGATTAATCCATCTAGATTGGGTTTCATACTTAAAGACAATGATTCATTCTCACATTCTTTTAAGGTCCATAAAAACGAGAATAGTCAGAAAGATGAAACCTGGCATCCTGTATGGGGAGAAAATGAGAGTATTCGTGATAATTACAAGCAACTTTCAGTAAAACTCGAAAATGCGAATGGTGAGAAGATGAACCTCTATTTTAAGCTGTATAACGATGGTTTAGGTTTTCGTTACGAAATTCCTAAGCAGAAAGGGCTAAATGAGATTTTGGTGATGAAGGAGCTTACTGAATTTAATTTTGCAAATGACGCCACAGCCTGGTCGATTCCTGCTAATTATGAGTCATACGAAATGTTGTATAGAACCAGCTCATTAAGCGAAGTTAAAGATGCAAATACGCCTTTAACCTGCCGTACAGAGGCTGGGATACATCTGAGCATTCATGAAGCGAATCTTACTGATTATCCTGGCATGACTTTAAAACAAGTTGAAGGCAATTCATTTTCTTGCAATTTGGTTCCCTGGCCCAATGGTGTTAAAGTAAAAGCGAACGAGACGCTTATTTCTCCCTGGAGAACCATCACAGTTACTCAAAATGCCGCTCAGTTAGTTGAATCAAACTTAATTGTAAATTTAAATGATCCTAATAAATTAGAAGAGACTTCCTGGATAGAACCTCAAAAGTACGTGGGTATCTGGTGGGGCATGCATTTAGGTGTCGAAACCTGGACAATGGGCCCAAAACATGGTGCTACAACTGAAAACATGAAAAAGTACATCGATTTTGCAGCTGACAATAAGATTCAAGCCGTATTGGCCGAAGGTTGGAACACGGGCTGGGAGAATTGGGGTAAAGCGCGCGCTTTCGATCAGGTAACGCCCTATGCCGATTTCGATTTCGAAAAAATAGTCGCTTATGCTGATAAAAAGGGTGTAGAGCTTATCGGACATCACGAAACTGGTGGCGATATCTTCTTTTACGAACAGCAAATGGAAAAGGCAATGAAAAAACTTCATAATGCTGGTATCCGTAGTTTAAAAACCGGTTATGCAGGACCTATTCCTCAAGGACATTTTCATCACGGCCAGCGAATGGTTCAGCACTATCGCAAGGTTGTGGAAACTGCAGCAAAGTATAAAATAATGATAAATGCCCATGAACCCATTAAGGCGACCGGCATTCGTCGGACATACCCAAACATGATGGCTCGTGAAGGGGCTCGTGGCATGGAGTGGAATGGATGGAGTGAGGGTAATCCTCCTGAGCATCATGTGATGCTTCCATTTACACGTTGTTTGGGCGGCCCCTTAGATTATACGCCCGGAACTTTCGATATCTTATATAAAAATAGGAAGTCCTATACCAAATGGAACGATAATGATAAAGGGAATAGTAGAGTCAACACCACACTTGCTAAGCAATTAGCCATGTGGGTTTGTTTGTATTCTCCTGTTCAAATGGCCTCCGATCTTATTGAGAATTATCAAGGACAAGCTGCTTTTCAGTTTTTTAGAAACTTACCTTCAAAATGGGAAGCCTCTAAAGTGTTAGCTGCAGAAATCGGAGATTACTATGCAGTTGCCCGAAAAAATGGAGACAATTGGTATATCGGTGCCATGACTGATGAAAAAGCAAGAGAACTCTCCTTGGACTTATCATTTTTAGAAACAGGCAAACAATACAAGGCAATCATTTATTCAGATAATGATAAAACCTCACTAGATCAAAATCCAACAGCGATTTCAATAAAATCTACTGAAGTAAACTCAGATACTGTTTTAAAAATAAAAATGGCAGCTGGTGGTGGACAAGCCATACAAATAATTTGTGAGTGATAAATTTTGAATGATGATTTATGAATATACAAAACCTGACAGCGTCTGAGTAACGAAGTCCTGTCAGAGTTTAAAAAAGTGATGAATCTTGATTTGCGAATGAGGAATGATTAAAGATTCCTATGACTAGTGGAAATCGTCACATATCTCACATCCTGATACTCACTCGATAGCTATCGGGACTAATTTTAAACATATGAAGCAACTAATAACATTACTATCCTTATTAATTACGACATGGGTTTCGGCCCAATATGTAGAACATGTCAATCCATTTATCGGCTCAAGCAATTTTGGGACAACGAATCCCGGAGCTTTAGTGCCCCGGGGAATGGTTTCTGTCACGCCATTTAATGTATCCGGTTCAGACCTGAACACATTTGATAAGGACTCTCGTTGGTGGTCAACACCATACTCCGCTGACAATTCATATTTAACGGGTTTTTCACACGTCAATCTAAGTGGAGTTGGTTGTCCTGAGTTAGGAGTAATTATTCTGATGCCAACTACGGGTGATGTTAATGCCAATCCTAAAGGATATGGATCGATAATGGAAAATCAGAAAGCTGAACCTGGTTATTATCACACTCATCTAAAAAAATATGATGTCACTGCAGAAGTCAGCGCGACAAAAAGAGTAGGTATTAGTCGTTTTACTTTTCCGGAAGGCAAATCGAATATCCTTCTGAATTTAGGGCTTGGACTTACAAATGAGACCGGGGCAATGGTTCATATCATAAACAATCAGGAAATAGAGGGCTCGAGAATGACAGGAACCTTCTGCTATAATGACGGGTCGGAACGTCTGGTGTATTTTGTTGCTCGTTTTAACAAGCCTGCTGAGAAGTTTGGAACCTGGAAGAAAATGCCCGAAATGAAGGCTGAAGCATCTTGGAGTAAATCCAGTGGTAAATACAAATACTACGATGGTTTCAATCAGCCTATGAATGGCAATGATGTAGGAAGTTATTTTACTTTCAACACAAAAAACGATGAACAAATTACTGTTGAAGTCGGTGTTTCTTATGTCAGTATTGAAAATGCCAGATTAAACTTAAATACGGAATCTAACCAATTTAATTTTGAAAAAACCAGAACTCAGGCATCTCAAGACTGGCATGATATTTTATCCCGAATAAAAGTTGAAGGTGGAACCGAAGATCAAAAAACGATTTTCTACACAGCACTGTATCATACTCAGATTCATCCCAACATCATCAACGATGTCAATGGGCAATATCCTGCAATGGAATCCTTTGAAATTAAAGAGTCGCCTGACTGTAATCGATACACCATTTTCTCTTTGTGGGATACATACCGCAATTATCATCCGCTTATGGCTCTTTTGTATCCTAATGAGCAACTGGACATGGTGCGTTCTATGGTGGATATGTATAAGGAGAGCGGCTGGTTACCCAAATGGGAATTAAACAGCCGCGAAACACATGTGATGGAAGGTGATCCTGCGATTCCTGTCATTGTAGATTCCTACTTGCGAGGATTACGTGATTTCGATGTGGAAACGGCTTATGAGGCCATGTATAAATCTGCAACGACTGAAGGTTCGAAAAACAAATTAAGACCTGATATTGACCACTATCTTTCGCATGGCTATGTGCCTTTGAAAGAGGAGTTCGATAATTCCGTTTCTCATGCATTGGAATATTACATTGCTGATTGGAATTTGGCTCAATTTGCCAAAGCTCTTAATAAACCTCAGGATCATAAGAAATTCCTTAAACAGTCTCAGGGCTATAAAGAATATTACGACAAGGAATATGGGATTCTTCGCCCAAAATTGGAAGATGGACAATTCCTTAAAAATTTCGATCCAAATCAGGGCGAGAACTTTGAACCCTCCCCTGGCTTTCATGAAGGCACAGCCTGGCAATATGCTTTTTGTGTGCCACATGATATTAAAGGACTAAGCCTGTTAATGGGAGGTAAAAAGAACTTTGTAAACAAACTTCAATCCATTTTCGATCTAAACCGATTCGATATGGCCAATGAACCTGATATCCATTACCCCTACCTATTTAATTTTGTAAAAGGTGAAGAATGGCGTTCACAGAAAGAAGTTCGCAAGCTTGTAAATAAGCATTTTAAGAATTCCCCTGATGGCATTCCAGGAAACGACGATTGTGGCACACTATCAGCTTGGGTTATCTATAGTATGATGGGCTTATACCCTGTTTGTCCCGGAAATACGGATTATGCGATTACAAGCCCTGTATTCGATAAAATTACCATTCAGCTTGATCCAAATTATTACCAGGGTGAAAAACTGGAAATCATCAGTCATAAGAAAAATGCCACTGATCATTTGATTCAAAAGATAATATGGAACGGAAAAAAACACCCTTCATATTTCATCGATCACAACACAATTACTAAGGGAGGAAGATTGGAATTCTTCCTAAAAAAGTAAACACATATTCTCTAAAATTTTATAGAAGCAAATGTCAATTATTAAAACAAAACAAAAACACCCAGCTACCTGGGTTCCGACTGCTTATTTTGCGATGGGTTTACCATTTATTGCAATTTCAATAGCATCAGTACTCATGTTTAAGAGTTTCGGAGTATCCGATTCTTTAATTGCATTTTGGACCTCTTTAATTATGTTGCCATGGACCCTAAAACCACTTTGGAGTCCTTTATTGGAGATGTTTAAAACTAAAAAACATTTTGTTGTAGCAACCCAATTGCTTACAGGTATTACATTTGCTTTAGTTGCCTTCTCTTTGCATTTCGATGATTTTTTCACTTATGCAATTGCTTTACTTGCCATCATTGCCTTTAGTGGAGCCACACATGATATTGCTACCGATGGAATATACTTAAGTGTATTATCGGGTAAACAGCAAGCCGAATATATTGGTTGGCAGGGAGCCTTCTACAATATGGCAAAAATACTAACCGCAGGTGCACTGGTTTATTTGGCTGGTGTACTCGAGGAGAGGTTTGGTGTTATAGATGCTTGGATGGTTGTAATGCTTACCTATGCAATAATTATGATTGTGCTTGCAGTTTATCACATGCGTATGCTGCCATCAGGAGGTGAGCAAACCAGCGAAGTAAAAAGCTTAAAACAAGGCTTTGCCACTACAAAGGATGTAATCAAAACCTTTTTCCAAAAAAAGCATATTATTTGGTTCATTGCCTTTATTGTAGCCTATCGATTTGCCGAAGGCTTTGCTATCAAAATTGCTCCCTTGTTTTTTAAAGCAGCAGTTGCCGATGGTGGTTTAGGATTAAGTACTTCGGATATCGGATTAATTTATGGAATATTCGGTTCAGTAGCTTTTGTGCTTGGTTCAATTTTAGCAGGCTATTACATTGCCAAACGCGGATTGAAAAGATCTTTATTCTCCTTGGTGCTTATTTTTAACATCCAATTTGTGGTGTATGCTATCTTGGCCATTTATCGCCCCGAAAGTATATATTTTATTGGCGCCGCCGTTGTTGCAGAGTATTTTGCATATGGTTTCGGATTTGTTGGATTAATGCTTTTTATGATGCAGCAAGTAGCTCCAGGTAAATACAAAATGGCACATTATGCATTTGCTACAGGAATCATGAATTTAGGCATAATGTTACCCGGAATGTTTAGTGGTTTTTTAAGCGATTGGTTAGGCTATAAATTGTTTTTTATCGTAGTGCTATTTGCTACTTTACCCATATTGTTTGGAGCCAAATTTATTCCATTCCCACATTCAGAAAATAACGAGTCAGAAACAAATAACGAACCCAAATAAATTTTATCAGAATGAATTCAAAAGTTACTATGCCATGGGAAAACAGACCCGAAGGCTCAAATGATATTATGTGGCGTTACTCACAAAATCCAGTAATTGGAAGATATGATATTCCCTCATCGAATAGTATCTTCAATTCTGCCGTTGTTCCTTTTGAAGACGGCTATGCTGGCGTATTTCGTTGCGATAACAAATCTGTACAAATGAATATTTTTGCTGGTTTTAGCAAGGATGGAATCAATTGGGATATCAATCACGAACCTATCGAAATGGTAGCTGGTAATACAGATATGATTGATTCA
>NZ_JBFFKR010000016.1:0-32193 GCF_041555295.1 Ancylomarina sp.
TTGTGCATCTGGTTGCATTCTTCTAATTGCCTCAATAATCTGCCTTTCCTGAATATTAAACCCGCTTTCAACCCCCGATAAGCCTTTATCTTTACTAGAAATGAAACTAGTTGCAATCATACCCAGTGTTGACTGGATTGCGGGCATTGCCGAAATTGATTGAACCACATCTTTAGTCGCACTCTTATTGGCAGCGGTTAAATCCGTTGAATGCTTTTCCACCAAATCTTTTATTTTATCCTCAAGCCGCTCAATTTTAAAGGATTGCTTTAAATTATCATCCTTTAATACTGAGATTCGATCACCGTATTCAGAACGTAAATTCAAAATTTTATCGAAATGCTCTCTCTCGATTTGTCTAAGTTCATCATTGGGGTTTTGGCTCATTTGATTGTTTTGATTCAGAAACGGGTCTATACTGCTTAACCCATTTAGATTTTTTTCTAATTGTCTTTTCCGTTTTGCTCTACCAACACATTGATTAGAACAATATAAGCTATCGGGGCGTTTCCCAAATATTTGTTTTCCACACTCTTTACATCTCATATTTTTTTGATTTACCGTAAACGGGTTTATTCTGTTTATACACCTACTATTTAAGGGTTTATGTATTATCCATGTCTTAAACCCGTTTTCGGTTTAAAAGTAGAGCAATTCCAAGGGCTAAAAAAGGCACATAATAGGCCATTTAACGTCATAAGTCAACAGAAGTGGACACAATCCATCAAGGTTAGACAACACCCGCCATAACCCTTCACTCATAAGGCTTTCACGATTCTTGTACTCATATTTGAACCATGAAAACAAGCAATCTAATACTAATCGGCGGTGTTGCAGTAGCCTACTTTTACAGAGGCAGATTATTTCCATACCTGGACAAGAAACTAGACCAGGCTAGTGACGCTGTAAAAACGGCTCTTCTTTCAAAACTAGAAATTACACCTAATGGAATGCCACACATAAAGCTTGATCTGTTGGGTAGTGAACTAGACTTAAGAGGTTCTGTGAAAATGAACAACAAAACAAGTCTTAACACAATTCTAAACACCTACCAATTAGACTTGATTCTAAAAAAAGGGACTCATCAAATTGTACTAGGTCAAACCCCTCTAATCAATACTAATACTGAAATAAAAGGAAACTCTAAAAACAGCCTGAAATACCTTTTTTCTGTTAATCTCGAAAACTTATCAAAGCTTATTAGCGGCGAGAACTTCAACAGTCACAAGGTGTTTATAGCTATTAAAAGCCTTCAAATAGATTCTATTAATCTTCCTGATGTTGAAATCGAAACCGATGTTTGGAAAGAGATTATAGACACTATTAAAACCATTAAAAACCCGTCTTCATTTATTCAAAACTTAATCAATAATTTATAATAAATGGAAAAACTAAAAGCAGTAAACGGGGCAAATGGCGTCAGGTCTTTTATGACTTCTTCGGGGGTTATCGTTGGACAAGGCAAAAGAACAATTAAAAACGGTTTAGAATGTAATCACTTAATCGACACAAGCGGTGTGACGTTCACCAGCTCTTTCACTGAGGGCGATGTTAACGATACCGTTTTGAAGATTAAAGAAATCATCAAAAACAATCATGGACAAGTAAGCCAGCTTGCTAAAGTTCTTAAACGAAACAGTTTAATTGAAACCTGTGAGGCTGTTTGGGATTTTGTGTTTCATCATATTCAATACAAAAGCGATAAGGTCGGAGTCGAGCAATTAAGCACCCCTGCGCGTATTTGGTTGAATAGAAGCACTCCCAATACACCGAGTGATTGTGATGACCATACGATTTTTTGTGGTTCTCTTCTGTATTGTCTTGGCATCCCTTTTTCGATCCGAATTGCGGGCTATGACAATAAGCCCTTTTCTCATGTTTACATTGTCGCTGAAGACTCTATTTGTATTGATACTGTGTTGCATCGCTTCAATGTTGAAGCACCATTCTCATCAAAAAAAGACAGTAAAATGACAATTGAAACTTTACAAGGTTTAGACGGCCAAGAGCACTTAGGTGAACTTGGAGAGTTAGACGAAAGCATTAGACACTTTGCCAACACAATGGAGGGTTTAAAAGGCCTGGGAGATATTGACAGTTCCCCGCAAGAGGAAGCCGCTTTAAGAACTTTAGGGGTAAAACAACTCGGTATCACTTTAAAAGCTTATCAGCAAGACCCTGCACCTTTTCACGCTCTGGGTTATAAGCCCGCGTATTTCGAGCATGTTCGAAAAGTCCTTAAAGAAATGATGGGCGGCAGTTTGGAAGGCATCACAATCAAGCTTGCTGATGGCACAAGCTACGAGCAAAAAAACTTAAGCGGATTGGAAGGCTTAAGCGATGTTCAAGGTTTGGGCTTTCTGGGTTGGTTTGACGGTTGGTTTAAAAAATTAAGAAAAGGGATTAAAAAAGTTGCCAAGAAGGTTAAAAAAGTTGTAAAAAAAACGGTTAAGGTAGTTGGTAAAGTAGCTAAGAAAGGAATCACTCTTTTAAACAAAATCAATCCTTTATTCATGGCTGTCCGTGGTGGGATTCTGCTTGCTATCAAAAAGAACTTCTTTGGTTTGGCCTTAAAATTCGGCTTTGGTCTTTTAACTAAAGAGCAAGCCATTTCCATAGGTTGTGATTTAGACCAATGGGCGAAATCGGTAAAAGCTTACGGCAAGTTTGCTGATAAATTCCGTTTCCTGGGTGGGCGTACTTCAAAGCTTAGAACGGCCATTAAGAAAGGCTATGTGAAATATTCTAAAAGCAAAGGCTATCCAACTATTGACTATAAAAGTCTAAAAGGTTTCGACGAGGATGTTAATATCGAAATTGGTGTTTTACCTGCGGTGGCCATCCCCGCTGCGACGGGTTTAATTGCCAAAGCTATGACGTTCTTAAAACCGTTTCTTCTTAAGATTTTAAAGGGCTTACACCTTGATAAAATGTTTGCAAAGCTGAAAGCAAAGCACATCGAAAATCTAAAGGATCGCAAAGAGAAGGCTACAACAGTAGAGGAAAGACATAAGCTTGATGACAAGATCAAACGAGCAGAAAACAATCTCGTTGTTATCAACAACCTGAGAAAGAAAAACCCAACTGGACAAACAGATTCTAAAGCTCCTTCTCAAACACCAGAACTTGTAACAGACCTTACAGAATCAGAGGTTTCTACTTCACAAGTAAAAACAGCAGGTATGGGCAAGCTTGGAATGGCGGCATTAGTCTTATTTGGTGTTGGTACCATGGTAGCAGCCAACAAAAAAAAGAGTACAGAAAACAAGAGTAATAATCCAAAAAAGTAAATGCAAAATGAGTAACAAAACAGATTTAGGAACAGTTGCCAAAGAGCTTGGAAAAACTGTTTTAGGTGTTGCGGCAGGTCGAATGATCGTAGTTGCAGGTGAAAAAGCCTTGAAGGTATCGGAAGAAACCGACCCAAAGAAAAAGAAAATGAAAGAAGTTGGCGTAGGCCTTGGTGTTGCGGCAATTGGTACAATTGGTGCCTTAAAGCTTTCTGATCAGTACAAATCGATTGCGGCGGGTGTTGCGACTGCGGGTGTTATTTCGGCTGTTAGTCCTTTTGGGAAAGAAGATGCTGGTTTTATTCCTGTATTACGCGGTTCTCTTGGTACGACCGCTTTAGACCTTAACGATCCTGAGCAAATCCAAGAACTTAATGCTATTGAGGAAGCTTATGAAGAAAACGAGTTTCAAAGAGAGCTTAACACTATTGAAAGCAATGGTAACGGGATGTTTGAAGATATCGAAGAGCTTAATGGTGGTTTGAACTAGCCTTATAATTAGTTCCCTTCTGAAAATAAGTCAATCAAAAAATCATAATCCATAAAAAATATAAAACGATGAATTTAGTAGATCAAATCAAATTACAAAGTGCGGTTTCTCAAATTGTATCACAAGACGAAAGAATGTCTTTTGAGGTGGATAGAAACACTCTAATTGAAAAAGATATTCTTTTCACTAGAATCGCTCTAGGAACAAAGACAGGTATTCAAGAGCTTTTGAAGCCACAGGATAATGAAATGGACGGAGTTCGTAACATTTCAAACGCAAAGCTTGCGGGCGGTACTGCCTTCTTAGTGACTTCGATTGTCATTTCTCATGCAGGACACACAGCCGTAATCAAAAACGAAGCTGAATTAGCAAAATTGACTTATTCTGGTGAGTTTGCGAAGACTGATTCCTCTTTCTTCAACAATGAATTATCATTGAAAATTGGTGGTAAAGAGAAAATCAAAGCGGCTTTACGTCACATGATGCCACAAGAAGCAGGTGACGAAAAATTTGTTGAAAGTGGTTATGCGGTATCTCCTTTCTTGATTCCTTCTAATCAAGTGATTCTACCAGCTCTAAACATTTATGCAAATCCAACAGCAGCGGATAAAGATGTTGCTTTAGAAATTGCTTTGGTGGGTTACAGAATCACTGCTAACGGGAAATAATCTTGAGAAGATTTGTTTATCCCGTAAACCTTACATCTACAAGCTCCAGCGACAAAACAGAGTCGCTGAGCTTTGATGATTATAACAAGATTGTTTCAGTCGCTTGGGTTGGAAAATCAGAAAACAATCTTGATGTTGAGTTAAGAACTCACAACGGAAAAAACCCAATTGTTGACTTTGTCCCTATTGAGTTTTTAAAGCTTGGAAGTGACAGAACAGAGCTCGAACTAAACCACCCTATTGAAAACAACCAAATCAAAATCAAGCTTTCTCATGGTGGTGGAGCGGTTAAAGGCTCTTTAGTATTCACTATGGAAAAATAAATTCAAATGAGATTATTTGAAGGCATCCAAAAAATAATTGAAACAGGCACGCGCTTACGGGTTAGCGTGCCTGTTTCAAAATCAATTATACTGAGCAATAAAACAACAGGTAACATTTTGATTTATCCTGATATGTCAAGTAAGATTGGTTTCCCTCTTAAGCCTAAAGAAGATTTAGAAATTGACTACATCGACAAGGAAGCAACCTTTCATGTTGAGCTAGAAGCGGATTTGATTAAAGATGAAGAAGGCTTTTATATCATTTCACAGACAGATTTGACAGAAAGAACTAAGGAGGGACAGAGGGTAATTAACACCGTAGTTGTAAACAACCAAAACACCGAAAAAAATGGCTAAAAACGATGATAAAAAAACCTTTACACCAGAAGGGAAAACGGAGCTTTTAAACTCTTTTGGCGAAGGCTTAAACGATAAATCTATGCGTATCCTGGAATATTTCAAGAACAGTGGAAAGGACTTAAATAAGGTTCTGGAAAAAGCATATAAATTCCGTAAGGCATGCTAGGGGTGATTCCAGCGCAAGCCGCTGTCCTTGTTGCCAAAAAAGGGGCTGAGAAATACAAGAACCTAGAACCGAGTAGTAAAAAGGCAGTGAATATTGGCGGCCTTCTACTGGTAGGTCTCACTGTTTTTGCAGGTTACAAGATGATCAATAACATGGGCAACATGTTTTCCTTCATTACAGGTCAGAAAAGTAGAAAGGAAGCCGAAAAGAAAGAGGCCGCTTTTAAATCTCAGGCTAAAGATGACATGTTAAGAATCGGTCAAACACCTACCCTTTCAGATACCAGAGCAAAAGCGATTGCACAGGCTTTACTTGATGCTTTTGAGTATCCTGGCACATATGAAAAACAAGTTTATTATAATCTGAAAACTCTAAAAAACAAAGCTGATTATGCTTTAGTAAGCATAAAATACGGCATGCCAAGAGGTAGAGCCTTAAGTGCTGAATTATATAACGAAATGTCTTCGAGTGAAATGATAATCGCAAGACAAATCCTAGAAAAAATCGAAGTGAAAATTTAATCTCATGGCAGAATTTAAACCTAGTTTTCAGATCATTCATAAGATGGAAGGCGGTTATTCTAACAACCCTCTTGACAATGGAAAGGAAACCTATTGCGGTATTTCCCGCAGGTATCATCCTGATTGGGGCGGATGGGCTTTTATTGACAGAATGAAAGCAAAGGGAGCCATTAAAAACAACACGTTTTTTGCATCCTTAAATCCTCTTGTTGAAGGTTTCTACATCAAAGAGTTTTGGAATAAAATGTTTCTTTCTTTTTTCAGTCAAGAGCTAGCCAATCAACTTTTAGATTTTGCGGTTAACTCTGGAAAAGGCCGAGCCGTAAAAACATTACAGGCTATTATGAATCGTTTCGGTTTCCACCTTAAGGTTGATGGTGTCTTAGGTCAGAACACGGCAAATGCGGTACGTAGCTTTGACAACTCAAAGCTTGCTGAAATGCTTTTCAATGAAAGAGAAAAATTCATTGCAGTGCTTTCACAGCAGCAACCCGCCTTTGCTCTGGCTTGGCGCAATCGCTTAAACTATCTCAGAGGCTATATTTCTTCACCTGTTGTTTTGTTTCCCTTGGTTCTTGCCGCGGTTACAATTATTGCATTAAAATCATTGTAACTATGGCAACAACAGCAGAAATAAAAGGCTTATTCTCTAAAGAGCATGTTGTACTTGTATTGCTGATTTGTGGCTCTTATTGGTTCAATTATAATGCCTATAACACAAGCCAAACCGTCTTGTTACAACAGGCAGAAATTCAGGCAGACATTAAGATTTTAACCTTTCAGATAAACAACGACAATGAAAAAAAGTTGGCTCTCTCAGATTCTTTCAGACAGGAACGGCAAAGCGAGTATCAAAAGACTGTTAATGTTGATTCTAGTTTGTTTTGTGATGCTTTTAATCGTTACAAAATCAGATATTGAATACATCAAACAGGCTGTAATTCTAACAGGAACAGTCACAACATTCGTAGGGGTCGAGCAGTTTTCCAGCTCCACCCCTACTACTAATCAAGATAATTTTAAAACTCCAATTTTATAACAATAGATATGTGGCATAAACTAACACTATTTGGAAAAGTATTGCTATTCACAACAGGTTTAGGTCTGGGAATGGCAATAGGTTTTAAAGCAGGGAAACAAACCATCCCCGCCCAACAAACCACCATCGAGATAAAGGATATAAAAACAAAAAAAGGCGGAACCATCAACCTCGACACAAAAACCCAGCAAGACCAGGAAAACAAAACACCTGAGAAAAAAGGATTTTTCAAACGAATATTCGGGTAAAACAATGATTGGATATATACAGCAAACTAAAAAGGAGAAGCAACCAAGCAAAAAAAGCCCAGAAAAAACAACTAAACCCCGAGGAATCAAACACAGCGTTTTAAAAACAAGTGAGATTCTAAAGGGTTTATTTGTTTCTAGCCTGGAAGGTTGGAAGGACGATAAAGAGAAGTTTAAAACGGAATTGATTAACGATATTAAATCCTTTCTGTTTGAAAAATGGGAAAAACCCTGGAAAGCGGGTTTAATATTTGATGAAGATGGAAAAGTCTTAAGCGGTTTTAGAAACATCTCAGGACGTTTGTATAAGAATAGCACTAACATTCTTTCTATGGAAAGAAACGGCAGTAAAAGCCCCTATTTTATCACAATATCAGCTTTGAGAAGTCAAGGTGGTAAGCTCATTGATAAATTAAAGGTTATTTCTGTGCTTTCCTATATTCCCATGTTTAAGGATAGAGAGAACAAGACACCTCGAAAACCTGACTGGATGCTCCCTAAATTGCACCTAGCGGTTAATGTAGACTATTGCGAAGGCATTAAGAAACCAGTGATTAAAGAGGTTGCATTTATCAATCATGAGCTAAACGAGTATGTTGAAAATTTCCTTCAGCAGTTGATCAGTAAAAAGCGGGTTCCTAAAATCTACCATGACCAAGCCGATCAATGCCATTATAAGCACACGAGTTTTTCTTACGATAAAGAATCGATTCACATGGTTGACTTTAAACAGTTTCATCAAATCGATAGTTATTACTCTGTTCTTTTTCATGAGATCACTCACAGCACAAAAAACCCAAAACGCTTAGGACGTGGTAAATTTGGAACAACAAAAACACTTAAGTATGCCAACGAGGAACTTGTTGCAGAAATGGGTGCTATGATTATATGCACTGAATTAGGCCTGAAATATAACAGACAAAACGGACTTGTTTATTTAAAAGGTTGGCTAAAAAGTACAACGGGCGATATTGATGAAAACCTTTTAGAAGCTTATGGCTTTGCTTGCGATGCAGCCGACTATCTTTTAAAGGGTATTGATCTTTCAAAGCTGGTTCCTAAGTCTATGATTGATCGAGCAAAGGAAACACCAGATACAGATCCAAAACCAGAAAAAAAAGCGGACAAAAAAAAGGAAGCGCGACCAGGAGAAACAGCCTCAAAAAAAATCGAAGAAAAAAAGGAGATTGAAACCGTCTTAATTCCAAGAACCAATCCCGAAGAGCTGAACTATGATCTTGCATACAGAGCATATACAGGAACATCTTTTTCACCAGAGAAAAGAGCTGTCTCACAACAAAAAGGTTATGCAAATCTTTTAAATGAATTTGCCGAGGAAATTGAAGGAATTGCAAAAACCGATCAGCAAAAGGAATTAGCCGTTTCAGAGTTTACGATTTTCAAAGAAAGATTACTTAAGAAGTTAACCGCTTTACTTGTTGCAAAATCTCGATGTATGTCAACTATGATTACAGGCTCTTCAAATTTCCCTGTTAGAAGTAATCAAAAAAAGCTAGATACTGAACACAAAAGATTAAACGAGTACATTGATTTTAACGATAAGGCTCAAAAAGGAATTATCAAAAAAATCAAAAGAGCTATTCCCAAAGAGTTAGCAGACAAGCAAGCCTTTGAAGAAATTGAAAATCGAGTTATTAACTACTTAGCTTCAATCATTAGCATTATTAAAGGGACTCAGGTAGGTAGCGCACCACATTTCAGAGCCTTGTTAGGTTCTTTTATTAAAACGCTATCTAAAAAGCATCAACACGAATATGTTAATAAGGTTTTCCAAATCATAAAAGACACTGAGAAAAAACACGAAGTCACTATTTTTTCAAAGACTAATAAAATTTGGAACCTAGAAAACCAAACGGACGGGGCAAGAGTTACAGAAACGGGAGAACGTGTGATACTTGAAAATTCGGTGGCTAAGCTTGTCAACAATCTAGATGCCGAAAGGATTCAGATTATTACTGAGGATAAGCCAAGCGAAGAAGCAAGAAAACTATTAAAATCGAAGGCTTTCAGATGGTCGCCAAGGTTTAAAGCATGGCAAAGAATTAACACATCGCAAGCTATTTATATTGCAAAAATTGTTTTCGCTGAGCTATTCCCAACTACTACAAAGGAAGAACCAAAGCCAGAACCAAAAGGCCAAAAGGAGCAATTGAGCTTATTTGGTTTAGGTAATACAAAAGCAATCTCTTTAGATAATTGGAAACCGAACACCCACATTATCACTCTTAAAACCGATTTAGGCAAGTTCATTGGTGGTTATGAAAGAAACCGTTTTGCAATGGTACTCCGTGGTGAAAAAGGTGCAGGAAAAACCCGCCTACTATGTCAGGCTATAAACCTGTTTGCCTCTCAGGGTTTGAAATGTCTTTTCAAATCGCTTGAGGTTTCGCCAGAGTCGGAGCTTTTCGGTTCTTATACTACTTACATCGATTCTAAAAATAAGGATCATGTTTTTGTTGATGCTGATACGAGTTTGCAAGCTTTAGAAAAGCAGTGCAAAATCTATGATTGTATTGCCATTGATTCCTGGGGCAAGCTTGGCGGTGTGGATCAAGGGGACTTTGGCCAATTGGTGGAAAAGTACCCTAAGGTGATTTGGCTTGTGATTTTCCAGAGTACCACAAGCGGAACAGCTAGAGGTGGAATTATGTCAGAGTATGACAGTTCTCTAGTGGTTCAAGTTGCAAAGGGCGGGAATGCTGTATGTGAAAAGAACCGCTACAACTCCTGTGATTTAACCTATAACGTATTTACAAAAAAACTCTTGAAAGATGAGAATATCAAAAAATAACGATGATGAAGGCTTAAAGACCTTCAACAATATAGCCCTAAGAGATGAAGCCTCTGAAACCTTTAACGATGGGGATTTAATCAAAGTTATAGACGCATCGGACGACCCAAATATTAAAAGCGGTTGGGCTATTTATCGCTATCAAATTAGCTCGAAAAGCTATGATTTGATTGAGAAGGAAGAAAAGGAAGAAGTAAAAACTATTAAACCCGATTTTGTAACCACTACAAACGGGGCTCTAAATAGTGATAGAAATCATAACACAATAGTTGCACCTTATGCAATGCGACCCATGCACGAAAGCTTTGAGATACTCGAAGACTTCGACCTCGAATTTAGCTTTGCTGATGTTCACAGAGATTTGATAAGGCATGAGGTAAGAGGTATGGGACGAATTGAAAGAAGCGTTCACATACCCGTAAACACAAAAGAAGGAAAGAAATACCTAAGACTTGGAAGAGGAGCCTTAAAGGCTTATAGTGGTGTAGATGATAATTATATGCATTGGGGTTTATTGGCTGAAGTTGTAGACGATAATGACCCCTTAAAATATGGAAATTATCAGGTTAATAACTACCCAGATGGAAAATGCATATTTTACAACCAAGAACTTGACGGTATTGAACAGGCTGGGCGTATTCCTATTGCTATTGTAAGATGTGAATTAAACAGTTCTGGGCGTTGGGACAATGCAAAGCTTTCAGTTTTTAAGCTGTGGAAAAACTACTTGAAAAAGGAAGTGAAGCTTCCAGAGATTAAGGAACTTCCAGAAACAACAATTGATAATAGGACTATTGTAAAAAATGCAAGCAATAAACTAGTTAGCTTTCACGACCTAAATCATGGAACGGGTTTTGAATTTCCTAGCAGCGTTTCGGCTTCTTTGGACTCGACAAGCAGAGCAGACAATTTTGCTTTAAATTGGACGGGCTACACATACGGGAAAGGTATTTTCAAGTATAAGAATGTGGAATATAAACTAGGTTTGAATAGTGCAAATTTCACCCCAGCTTGGTTGGTCGAGCAATACGACATTTACGGGGATTCATTTCACTACACTTTAGGGGCTTATTTAGGTCAAGTTTATTTTCCTTGTTTACCATTAGTCACAAAGGAGCTTCCGAGCTTAGAGCCGTTCGACTGGAACGGTAAAATGTGTGTTCCTATTCTTGTTTTGAAGTTTATTTTCAATGAAGACAAAACAGTAAATTGGGATGAAACACAAATTAGCCGTATTTATAGAAACGGAACTTTAATTGAACAAGCTCCAGAAATAACCGAGCTACCAGAAACAATAATTGATAATAAAACAATTGTAAAAGATGCAGATAAAAAGATTTGCTCTTTCCATGAATTGAATCACGGAGCAGGTTTTGAGTTTCCGTCAAATGTTGAAATGAAGCTAAAGCCATCAAACGACCTTAAGGCTTTTGATGTTGTTTGGACTGGATTGGAAAACGGTGTAGACGTATTTAAATATAAAAATTTAGAATACAAATTAGGATTAAGAACTCACCAGATTTATTCATCCAACGTTAAGAAAAATTGCGATACATTGGGTTTTACCCATTATATGAGAATGTCATGCTATAAAGGGTATATTTATTGGTCGTCTATGTTTGATTATTCTTCCGACTTCCCAAGCATAGAAGAACATGTTTCTGGTACTAAAATATACATACCTATTGCTATAATTAAATTTGTTTTCAATCCTGATTATACGATTAATTTATCTGAAACTCAGGTAAGCCATATTTACAAAAACGGGCTTTTAATAGAGGGTGCGCCAAACATACCCAAATTAGATTTAGGTGTAATTGGTGCGGCTGATATTTCAAGCAGAGACAAACTGAGAGGGGGGCTTTATAACGGACAACTTGTTAAAGTTATAAATGCAGCACAAGACCCAAATATTAAAAGTGGTTGGGCTTCATATCGCTATATCAAAGAATCAAATTCCTTTGAATTGGTAGGGCAAGAGCATATTGACCCCGCTTCAAAAGCCTATTCAACCATCGCAGATAGAGACACATTTAAAGCGGCCTGTTTTGATGGTGAATTGGTAAAGGTGATTGATGCAAGCAGCGACCCTGCTATAAGTAGTGGTTGGGCTTTTTATAGGTTTCGAGGACACAACAAGAGCTTTGAACTTGTTAGTAAGGAAAAGCATGAAACAGCAGCGGCAGAAGTTCCAAGCTTGCAAGAAGTAACCGACAAAGGCTATCGAACAACAAATAGAGTTGTAATTCGTCGTGATGGTGTGAACTCTTACGGACATACTATTGAAGATGAAACAGGGAGTGCAAAACATTCTCAAAACATTTTAGACTATGCAGGGCATTACGAACTAGCAGGGAAAGATAAAAGTATCGGTATCAGCTTAAATGGTGAAGGTATCGCAGATTTTAAAAAGAGCGTTTCAACAGCAGCCCTAAAGGTTAAAACAGGTGCAGCAGCGGGAAAGATTGCTATTTGTAAAGATGCAGCGGGTAATGTGATCTGGGGAGATATGCCCAAGGCAGAACTACCACCAATTGAACACAACTACCCTGATGGGCTTAGTTGTGATTACACGGTGACAAATGAAGCAAAACACAAGTTTTCCGTGCCTGATGCAATAAAAGGTTTTAGGTCTGATATGAGAATATTAAAAGACTTCGATTTTAATATCTCGATCGATTATAAAACTATAAACTTTGCTTTAGTTGGTGCAAATCCTACTTTAAATATTCCAGTTGTTACAAAAGACGGACAACAGAATTTGCAAATTTCACCTTTAAGCCTTGTAATGCAGAGCGCAAACCAAGGGAAAACGGTTTACATTCCTGTATTTAAGAGAGTTTTTCCAACTGTTACGGGTGATGCTTACTATTTAGGTAATGCAAGCCAACAAAACGGCGTACAGGTTTTTAGTGATGGAACAACAGACACAATGCAACTATTAATGCAAATTAGGGTGACAGTTCCGACAGATTGGAACAATTTTAACCATTCTGACATTACAGTTTATAAATATTGGAAAAAGGCATTAGGAACTTTTGACGAGCTGATGAACTATAGATAATGGCAGAGCGTAACACCACCGCAATAACACACTACAATATTT
This sequence comes from Ancylomarina sp., assembly GCF_041555295.1. Lineage (NCBI taxonomy): Bacteria > Pseudomonadati > Bacteroidota > Bacteroidia > Marinilabiliales > Marinifilaceae > Ancylomarina > Ancylomarina sp. The sequence continues at coordinate 13,024 of NZ_JBFFKR010000016.1, forward strand.
ATCATTACAAAAACGACAATTATATAAACAGTATTTTATTTAAAACGACAATGCTATTTTTCATATAATATAGTATATTCGGCTTCAATTTTTAACAAAAAAAAATATTTTATGAAGAAAATTATCTTTTCCCTAGTGATGCTAATGTGTATTTTTAAATTTTCGTCAGCGGAAGAAAAAGGCTTAGCTCGAATTGTAAAACTACAAGGTTTGGAAACGTATTTTTTAACCGAACCTTTGAGAAGTTACGAAGTTGTTTTCGAAGTTGGAAACGGTATCAAAGCTACATCAATGCTTACAGGTGGTCTAATTAACGAGGGGTTATCTGAAAAGATGGCTCAATTTGTAAAAAAAGCCACTAAGAGCGCAAAGAAAAATGGAAAATCTATCGATGCTCTTTTATACTCAGGCGGAAAGCGTGTTGTAGCTATTAAATTCACCGAAGAAGCAACACTAGAAAATAAAGGAATTGGTAGAGTTAGAAGAATTCAAGGCGTAGAGGTTTACGCATTATCAGAGCCTTTAAGAGACTATAATATTGTTTGCAAAAAGAATGGAGGCTTTAAAGGCAAAAGTGCATTAACAGGTGGTTTAATTAACAATTCTATGGAGCAGGATTTAAACCAATTCGTTAAAGGTATTATGAAAAAAGCAAAAAAAGCAAAATCAGAGGTAGATGCCGTAATTTATTCAAGTGGTAAAAGTGCTATTGGTATTAAGTTTAAACAATAAGCATATTTTCAATATGTGAATAAACACATAAAATAAGAAAAGGAAGTTTTTTAAAAGCTTCCTTTTTTTTTATGCCTTTTTTCTTCTGGTTCCCATTCTTCAAAATTTTCAGAACCATGAGCTAGATTTTTTATTATTAAAACATCGATGTGCATGAGATTACATTTTTTTGATCGATTGTATTCTTTTTAGAGTGTGCCGTTAAAAAAATATAGTAATCACTATCAAAACACCTCGTTTTGCTATATTCATTGCGACACCCTAAAATGAATACACAATATCTATGTTAACCGATTTATGCTGCCATTGCTTCATAAATCGTTTTTATTCCTTCCAGAACTTCACTTAAATTCTTATCTGGCATGTCTGCAAATTCTAAATCACAAAGAAGTCCACAGCTAGGCATAATTTCTTCAGACATTCTTCCTTCGTCTGGTTTTAATTCATCCAAGAATGTTCCATTAATACAACTATATCCAACTTCGCGCTCTAATCTTGCCATTTTCCAGAATCCATCATGAAAATCAATGCGCATTTTATTCCAGTAACCTTTGCCGCCTTTTGGACACCATCGGCAATTGTTATTATTATAGCCCAGTTTATACATTACTGGTAGTTCAATACCTGCATTCATCAATATGGCTGCACAATTTGGTTTAGTTAATCCTTTTTCTATTAGTGGGAATAGAGGGTGAGTGTTGGGATATTGCTGCCCGAATCTAATAGCTCTGTTAATCTCTTTCTTAGAATACTCAAAACCCCAAACTTGATTCAGAATACCATAATTATTAAACAGGTTTATTTCGTGTTTTTTCTCAAAATCAAACCTAACCTTCTTTTTCAGGTTGTTAGTGCATGGAGCACCATAAGGAGTGTTGACGGCTCGAACGTCTCTTATGACTTCAAACTGATCTTTATATTTACTGCTCTGTAAAGTTTCTATCTTACAGCCATACCATTTTTCACATTCAGCCTTGAATCTTTCATTGTCAGGGCAAGCACTGTCTATTTTAATATAATACAACTTTACATTGTCGTACATTTCCAAAGCCATCTTACAAGCTACTGCGGAGGTGACACCAGCACTCCACCATGCAACTACAAATCCTTTTTCGTCCTTCATGCTATTTGTTGTTCTTAGTTTTAAAATATTCAGTTCTTACGCGCTTTACTGTACTGCGGCTTACTCCTGTTGCGGCAACTGTTTTGTCAATACTCATGTTACTGTCTAAACAGGCTTTTACATTTTTCCATTTATCGACTAAGGATTTAGAATCTTTGTTTTTTGCTCCTTTCTTACGTCCCTTGTACACTTTGTCTTTTTGTTCTCGTTCTTTATCAGCTTCTTTAATCAATTCGATTGCTTGCATTTGGCGTTCTTTGGTTCTTTCGATTTCTTGCTGTGCTAAAGTTGCCATTACCGTAGTCACAAGTTCAAATGCTGGACTACTCTTTCCATCAACTAAACTTTTAATTCCCAGCATATGAATAGTAACACAAACTTTATTAGTTTTCATTATGTGAAAAGTGTTAAGAATGTCTCTCGTATCTCTCCCTAGTCGATCAACATCAAAAACAATCAATTCAGAAATTAAACCAGATTTCACAGCATCAATTATTTTTTTTCCTTCGGGTCGATCTGGAAAAGCAATTTTACCCGATATTTTATCTGTGAACAATTCACCAGTGTAATCTTTCAATCCTTCAACCTGTCTCGCTTCGTTTTGTTCGATTGTTGATTTTCTAGTATATTTTATTTTTCTCTTTTCCATATTAAAATATTTTCGTTTTTTGGGTTCATTTTTGGAGTGGGTTCAAAAACGTACGTTTAAAGGTGTAAAAGCATGAAATACTCTTTATTATTTGGGTTCCGTTTAGGGCATACCTTACTTTTGAACCTCTTACCATTTTTTATTGGCTCCTGTTATTCCTTCATGAATGTATTTCACTTCATTTTCGAAAAGAAGTGCCCTTTTCTTAATTAGCTTAAGAAATTCAGGATTCAAACTTTTTTCCATTCTGCGAGTAAGTGTCGTTGTTGAAATATCCAACTCCGCCGCAATTTCTTTTCGGTTCATTGTTCTATATTCCATATCAAGTATTTTCTATTAGTTCAATAAAGTTGTTATTAATTGTTCGCCCTAGCTTTAATCGCTTTTCCCTCCTGAGCTTTAAAACAATCCCTATTATTTTTCTGGTTAGCTCTTTTGTCAATTCCGTATCTAAAACGAAACAGGGGTATCTATTGGCTTCTTTCTTTTGATCGGTAATACTTTGTACCGTTTCAATAATAATTTGTTCTATGTGCATAATTCGGGTTCGGGTTGATTTTCTGTTTTCTTTTCAAATTCATCAAGGAAGAATCGAGCCTGGGAACCATGGTAGTATTTTCTTTTACCGTTTATGGTTACGATTATAGAAGTCTTTCTGGCCTTCACTCCTTTTGCCTTCTTTCTATTGGGGTTAGTGGTTCTTGTTAAGGTGAATTCACTTCCCAAGTTCTTTATGAGCTTTAGTATTTCTTTTTCCTTGTCACTCTTCTTTTTCTTTCTGTTCTCTGAAACTTTTAGGTTATAAGCCTTGTCTCTACATATTCTTTGATCGTTGCAGTACTTAGAATCGCTTTTCTGGCCTGTAATCTCTTTTCCACAGATCAAACAGTATTTTTTCTTTTTCTTTCCCTCCCTTTGGTCGTGGGAATCGCACCCGACAATACGTTGTGCATTCGTTACACTTTTTTTTGCGTTGTCTGGTTTGTTCCAATTATTCAAGCTTTTAAACTCGGTGTATTCGTAACAATTTTTATTGCGTGTAACAGCTTCTAATTCCAGTGAAATAAGATCTTTCAGAATGTTTTTAATGTTTCGCTTTGCGTATAGCTTCACAAGTTTTTCAAGTAGTAATTTATTGCGGTGTCTATCTATTCGACTTCTTTCGTCTTTAATCCACCAGTCTGGGTTTCGAAGGTCTTTGAATTTGCTTTTGTACTTGGTTGGAATTTTACGAGTCGATTTGATTAGATCCCACTCAAAGAAGATTGTTTCGTCTATTGCTTTTAAATATTTATCAACAATCAACTTGCTTAGTTTTTCTTTATCCATTAAGTCGAATAAGGTCTTGATACCGTAATTCTCAACCGCTCTCATGCGGGTGAATTTGGCTTCAACTCTCAACAATTCAGAGGTTTCAACTTTGGCATGTTCTGATTTGTCGTAAAACTTGTATCTAGTATTGGTGGTTTTAAATATATATCCGAAGCCTGGCTTTTCATTAATCATCATATCGCAACGCGTAGCACCTTTACAGTAAAGAATACTGTCAATAAAGGTTTTGTTATCGATCTTACAGGCGGTTGTATCTAGGTTTAGACCTAGTTCGAATCCTCTTAGGATTGCTGTTTTTGGGTTTACTCCAAATTGCGACAACTGACTTACGGCATTTACAAAATCGTCATAGGTGAAACGGGTTGCATTGTTGTCTCCATTATTAAAGAACGTATGGATTGAACCGCTTATTTTGGCTTTGCCTTTCGGCTCAATTGTAAAGGTTAATCCCTTGAAATACGCCTTTCTACTTCCTAAAACTTCTTTTGTTTCCTCTTCCGTATAGTACCTAAATTTAAGATTCGGATTATTTTTCCAAAGCCTACAATCAAACCCCGCTAATTCTATGTTGATCCCGTCTATCAATGTTTGTAGTTGTGAAAAAATGGTGAGATAATTGTCTTAAAATATCGGTGTATGCGTTACAAAAAGACGTGCGTTTTTCTTTGCTTTCGGAAGCAATTTTCAAAAAAAACAGGTTTGAAAAAACCTGTGTATTCGTTCCCTTTTTATTTGCGTGAATTATCCTTAATCACATATTGGATAAGAGTTTCAAAGCTTCTCTAAGAGTTCATTTTGTAAGCCTAAAACGACATATCCTTTTTCAATTCCAAAGCTCCCACCCTTTAGAACATAGCTTACTTTCCTGGCGCATGAATCACCTGTAAACTTTTTTTCTTCTGGGCAGTATTCAAGTAAATGCAAAGTATCTCCTATTTTAAAATCTTGATCATTTTTGCGGACTTCAAAAGGCTTAGTTTCTAAAAGTACCTCCACGAAATATTCTGGGTAAATCTTTAAATTATGAGTCATGAAGATTATTTTGTTTTTATAACAGCAAATAGAACCGCCGTTAACATTAGAACTAAAACAGCTGTCAAAACATCGGCTATCATGATAGCTCGAATAAATGCAATTAAGGACATAAAGCCTATTGCTGTTATGAAATTAGGATGAACCCCTATTTTCTTAATTGTTCGAATCATGCTTTAACTTGTTTAGGAGTAACACAAAGCGATTGCAAAAACAGATAAATCGCTAAAGAAATAAGATGCCAATAAGCACCAGATAAAACCGCTATTAATGTTCCTAGTGCCATGACTAGAAATAGGATTCTTAAAGCTTTTTTCATTGGGTTTGTGGTTAAAGGGTAAGGGAGTTTTAGTTTTGTGGATTATATGTTTCGTTATAGTATTTGGTAAAAACCTCTCTACTCATTACCCAGTCTCTACCATCTTTAGTCATAGGTATTGGGTTAAATTCGTCAACCAAACGACGATTAAAGGTGGAGCGACTCCAACCAAGAATTTTACAGACAACAGGTGAGCTCACCATTCGACTCGTACCACATAACTGGTCAAGTTGATAATCCAGCGTATTGGCCTCAATCTTTTCTTTTAATTCTTTAAATTCACTAATCAAAGCCGATAGATCTACGCGGCGAACCTGCACAAACTCCTCTTGTAATTCTAAACTCATTTTTTTTATTTTTTTGGTGTGGAGATTACAGGGTACGTTTAACTTCTACTACATTACCTGTAGTTCGCTTTGAGAACTTTTTCCCCTCTTCAATAGTGAGATTACTTGCTGTCACGCTTATAGATCGGTACTGTGATTTAGGATAATTTTCAATATCGCCTACTGCCATTGCTCTCATAATTGGAGCTAAGGCACGTTTTGTTAACTGTGTTTCCGTATTTTTCATATCTTTGATATTATTGATTGATTAACGACGACAAAATAGTAGATTCTTTTCTATTATTCCAAACATTTTAATAGCTATTTTTCTATGATACGATCTAGAATTATTGAATACATTGATTCAAAAGACATTAGTAAATACAAGTTTTACAAGGAAACTAAGCTATCAAATGGTTTTTTAGACAAAGAAGGAAGTATCAGGTCAGACATATGTGAGAAAATTAGCTATCAATATCCAGATTTAAATCTCAATTGGTTACTAACAGGGAAAGGTGAAATGATCATAAGTAGTGAAGAGAAGGTCATTAACGAGTTACCACCATGTGTTAGTCCTGAATTAGGGTTAGGAGTACCCTATTACGATGTTGATTTTTCTGGTGGTTTTAATGCAATCTTTAATAATCAAACCTTACTTCCTGATCACAACATAGTTTTTGCACCTTTTAAAGATGCTCAGCTATGGTGCAATGTTACAGGGAATTCAATGGCTGAAAAAATTAACCATGGTGATATAATAGCTCTTAAGGAGTTAACTAATTGGGAAGACAATGTTCTTTTTGGTGAGATTTATGCAGTTGTTACAGATCATATAAGGACAATTAAAATCATCCGAAAATCAAATAACGAAGACAATTATAGGCTTGTTCCTATAAATACAAATGAGTTTGACGAGAATGAAGTGAAAAAATCTTCAATTCTAAATGTTTTTACTGTTCTAGGAGCAATCAAAAAGTTCTTTTAAGAAAAGAAAAAACCAACTAACCTTTATATAAAATCGTTATTCATCAAATTTCGAGCTGCTTATAGGCCGTTGAAATAAAACCCAAAATCTAACTATCCCCTAATCTTCTATTTATAATGATCTCTGACCTAAGAAAATCAATAAATTCAATCCTATTTGAAAGAGTGACTAGCCCATTCTACGGAACTTTGGTTGTATCCTGGGTTATTTGGAATTGGAGGATCGTTTATCTGACTTTTTTCATAAGCGAGTTAAAGCTTAAAGGGACTAAAATTGATTATATCATTGAAAACTATAATGATGTTCATCACTTAATTTCATTCCCGCTTTTATCCACACTTGTCTTAATAACTTTGATTCCTTTTGTTACCAATGGTGCATACTGGCTACACCTAAAGTTTAACCAATGGAAAATTAACCAAAAGAATGAGATAGAGAAAAAACAACTCTTAACTCTTGCACAATCAATAGAAATTAGACGAGAGTTAAAAGAAAAAGAGACTGAATTCGACGAATTATTATCAAAAAAAGAAAATACAATTATAAGCTTACGAGCTGAAATTACTGAACTCGAAAATCGCATAAAAGAGCCAGAATTATCAGAAAATGTTAAAAAAGCAGCTACTAAAGTCGAACTTAGTCGCACTAAAACGGACTATGATATTTTAAAAAATAACCAAAAAGCTTTTGAAAATTTTGGGAGTATTACTAAATCTATTAATAAAACCTCAGACTGGCCTTCAGGTATATCCAGTGATATTAAAGAGTACTTTTTGATTAATGATATCATCATTAAAAAACATTCTCCACACAGAGGGAACTATTATAATCTGACGCCAAAAGGCAATCAGATTTATAAGGAATATTTTAATGAAACCTTCAATTCCAACAATCAATAAACAGCAATAGATAGTCGCTTACAACGGTATCTCAATATAACCCTTTTTAAATATTCTACTGAAAAAACTTATCGCAAAACTAACAATACAATGACTACAAAAATTAAGACTTGCTTCGTGATAATGCCTATTTCTGATCAGGAAGGGTATGAAAAAGGACATTTCAGAAGAGTCTACGATCATATTATTAAACCTGCCTGTGAAAATGCAGGATTTGAACCCATCAGAGCAGACGATGAAGTTAAAACCAACTATATCGTTCTCGACATTATTACTAAAATTCTAGAATCTGATATTGTCATTTGTGATTTGAGTGCAAAAAATCCTAATGTACTTTACGAGTTAGGGTTAAGACAAGCTTTTAATAAAAAAGCTCTCCTCATAAAGGACCTAAAAACGGATCGAATTTTTGATATTCAGGGATTAAGAACGATTGATTACAACGAAAGCCTCAGAGTGGACTCTGTCCAAAAAGACATCGTCTCAGTTTCAAAAAGTCTAAAAGAAACACATGAGGCAAAGGACGAAGAGGTAAATTCTATAATTCAATTATTAGCAATTAAACCAGCCACACTTTCTGAATCAGTCAATCTATCAAATGAAACAAGTGTAATTCTCAGGGCAATAAAAGAAATTCAAAATAGAATCACCTCGATTGAGAGAAATGGCAATCATCATGATGATATTCCACTAAACGAACAATTCTTGATAAAAAGCAAGATATTTACTATAAATAACACTATTTGGCATGGCGATAAACAACTCGGGATATTAAAAGATGTTCAACCTGATAAACTAATACTAAAAACTAATAATAACGAAGTAATTAGCATTTCAAAAGATGCTGATTTTTTTGATGAACTGGTCAGTGATGATCTTCCCTTTTAAAATTAATATCACAACATAATGGCTCGAGTTTAAATGTAGAAAAATAAACTATCTTTATCATAAATATGAGCAGTTGAAATATTCCCATATAGCTCATATTAAAATCATTAAACCCAAATCAAAATTATGGCAACAAAAAAAGTAAAAGCAATATACTACGCTTTTAACGTTAAACTTCGTTCTAACGAACGTACAGGTGCAGAAGCTTACACAGAACTATTTAAAGAATTATTCGAAAAAAAAATAGTAGGTACTCCTAAGCGTGGGAATAGTATGATCCTAAGAACTCAGTTTAACACTAAAATTGACAATAATACTATACTCTACGGAAAACTAGCACGATTCACAAATCTTGATTCAGATGAATGGATTAATATAGGTAATCTTGAGAAATCAACCTATGAACTACCTAAAGGTATGTTTCCAAATTTAAAAGAAACAGATTATATTTTCATACCCGAAGCTCACCGCTTTTGCGTACGTTACAAAGCTGGAACTGTAGCAATGAGCCAAGTTACAGAATACCTAATAAATGCTTTAACACAATGCAGAAAAGGAACAGAAGAAATTGAAGTTTATATTGAGCAATCAGCAGAAACAATAGAACAAATATTGAATTCTGAATCTATCAAGAAACTTGATATCCAGATATCATATACCAACAACGACATAGGTCCAGAAGCATCAGAATTTGTTGACGAAATATTAAAGGATATGAATGCCAGTAAAATCAAGATGAGCATAAGTCCTGATCACAATCAAGAATTATCAAGAGATAACACATTCTTACGAGGCTCTCTTGAATTAGCTAAAAGTAATGGATTAGTTACAGCAAGTGTCATTAACGCTAATGGTGAAGCTCAGAAAATAATTACAAAAGAACATCCTGAATCTTTTCCTGTTGAAGCTGAAAATATTGACAACTTAATGATGAACGTAGTTCGAAAGTTTATGGGTATATTTAGAGTATGACAACTGAAGAAATAAATAATCTAAAACACACTCATGGAATGGGGTTAGAAGGGCTACTTCATGTTTACGAACTTAAAAAATTCCTAAAAAGCCTAATAATTCCAAGTGTTATAACTTGTGTTACTTACGCAGGGATTATACTTAGTGGCACTAATATATTATCAGCTGTCAATGCCATTACACAAACTGTATTAAGTATCACTCCTAGTTTATTAGGATTTTTACTTGGAGGGTATGCTATAATTATTGGTTTTGGAGACGAGAAGTTTCTTAAGTCTGCAGCAAAAATTTCAAAAGAAAAACCTATTAGTACTTATCAAAAATTTAGTGGTGTTTTTGCAATTAGCATTTTAAGTCTAGGAGCTGCCCTGATAGTTGCATTTGTTTTCAGTCTGATTGAACAAATTGATGCTTCTATATTAATGTCTACAATCATAATAGAATACACTAACAAAATAGCATTATTTCTAATTATAGCAATAAGCTCATATGCAGTAGTTCAGATTCAGACGATGATTGTAAACATCTTCAATTTGTCTCAAATGCACCATCTAACATTGATCAAGCAAAACATGTTAGACGAAATGCAGAAAGAACAGAATAAAAAAGCTTCTCAATGATGAGCTTTTTTATTTAGCTTTAATAAGCCCTTTTAGGCAGAATTTTAAAGTAGTGATATACTAGCAAACAGTTTGATTTATCAAATTTGCAGTACCCACACAGTACCAACATACACAAACAGCCTAGTTTCATTAATAGAGTTATGATACTGGCTGGATCACTAAAAGAGAATAAAACACATGTTTTATTCTCTTTTTTGTTTTTATAAAAGTGGCAAAAAAAATTCCTTCTCTAAAATATAGAGAAGGATATATTATAATTTATATCTAATTATTAGAATTCCTATGTTCTAAAGGAATTTTAAAATAGAAGACAGATCCCTCACCAGTCTGTGATTCTACCCAAATTGAACCCTTTAAGTGTTGCACAATTTGTCTGGCAATACTTAAACCAATACCTGTTCCACCAAATCGTCTGTTGTAACTTTCTTCACCTTGTCTGAATCTGTCGAAAATATAGGATTGCTTTTCAACTGAAATACCAATACCTGAGTCTTTCACCCAAAATATCATAGCATCCTTCGCATGCTTAAAATCCACTTCGACCTGTCCTTGCTTTGTGAATTTCAAAGCATTATCAATTAAATAGCTCAATATCTGCTTTAATCTTATGGCATCAAAATAGATATGTGTTTCTTCCAATCTGGAAGAATCAGGAAAAACCAAATTAAGTTCCGCTTTCCCAATATTTTCTTTTATCGGCTCAAATTTATCTTTCAGCTCAATAAATATATTCTTCAAATCAAAGTTTGAATAGCTAATATTAACGGTACCAGACTCTAATATTGAGAAATCGATAATATCATTAATTAATGCTAATAATGAATTGCTATTATTCACAATGTGACCAATAAACTCATTCCGGTACTCAAGACTAAGTCCATCTTGCTGTAAGAGCTGAGAGAAGCCAACAATAGCATTCATTGGCGTTCGAATCTCATGAGTCATGTTCGAAAGGAATGCAGATTTAAGCTTGTCTGATTTTTCAGCAAGTTCTCGAGCCTGTACGAGTTCATTTTCCTTCTTGACTCTGGTATCTATCATCACATTGACCGTAGAAGCCATATTCTTAAAATCAGAAAAGTTAAGCTTCTCAACATCAATTTTCACAGATTCTGTCGATGCCATTTTAAAGAACTCATTAAAAGAATCAATACTCTTATTCATTTTCGATGACAATAGTCTAGCAGCGAGAAAAAGCATTACAAAAGTCATCACGATTAATAGTATAATTCTCAGGCTATAATTAATAAGTCGATCATATAACTCAAGTTTTCTTTTAGAAATTTCTTTCTCAAGACCATCCGTATGAAAACCAGACCCTAAAATCCAGTTCCATTCGTCAATATTAAAAAGGTAAGTCACCTTTTCTCCTTTAGCCAGATTATAGCTTATAAATCTATCTTTCTTTTCTCCTATCGAAAACAATATTTTTCTTGATATATCAATATCATCTTCATCAAAAGTTCTATAATTTCGCCCTAGATACTTATCATTTTTATGAAGAAGACATGTTCCATTTTTAGAATAAATAAAGAAGTAATTATCTTCGTCTACCTTCATATTTTTAATTCTCTCAATACAATCAGCTTGAATCGACTCTAGAAAATCATCAGCATAAGCAAAACTCCCCAAGTACCAATTAAGAGGTTTAAACTTCTTAATATATGATATCTTCGTATAGGCATTAAACTTATTAGGATTACTTTTTGATCCCTTATACTTAATAAAGCATTCATCAGCCTCTCTTAAATGATTTAATTCATTCACAACCAACTGGTTTTGGTTGATATCCTTATAATTAAGCAAAGATTTCCCTTCCCATTTTGGATTTCGTGGATAGAGAACACCAACACCATCGAGCGTATTTATAAAAACATATCTCTTATGGGAGTTAAACTCAAAGGCAGATATCGCTTCTTTAATTCGCTGTTTTATAGCCTCTTTTGATAAAACATTCTTATTTTTATTATAAATATATTGAGCAATCTCATAAGCCTGATCAACATTGGTCTTTAGATTTTCTCGAATGAGTTCTTCGGATTGGTTTTCTTTATACTCGATATATTCGAGACACTTCTTAGTATTTTGAATCAATGTTGACTTATGCTCCTCAATATATCTATCTCTTAGTGAGTTCGATTCAGCATGGAATTTTGAATACTCATTATAGATCCATATCGACCCAACAATAATAAGAATAAGGCTTGATAGCGAAGAAAAAAGAAGAAGGTAAGCTCTACCAATGCTGATATTCTGAAAATGTCTGAAAATTTTAAATTGTTTCAAGGCATTAAATTTTAAGTCGATGATTAACGAAAGTTATCAATAATTAATTTGAATATCGGGTTAAAAAGATCAAAATTCCTTTTAAGCTCATCAAGGATTGTGTCATCAATGGGATTTATTGAGTCTTGCTCAAGACTTGAATAATGATTCAAGATCGGTCGTTGATATCTTCTGACTTTCAAACTTAATATAAAATGAGGGATTTTTCGATATTCAGCATGTATTGTAAACTGATTTTCTCTAATATAATCGTTATCAATTAGAAAATTATAGATATCAATAAAATGAACCGAAGAATTACCTAAGAAACTTCGAAGTTCAAATTTTTGTACCAAAGGAATTTCGTAAAATAAAGCTAGTTCTTTATTAAAAGAAGGTAAATATTCAATTAATACCCTATTATGATTTATATTAACATGATCGAACTCAAAAGACCATTTTAGATCATGATAAGCCTTGAGTTCCTTTTTTATGGCATATAAAAGTTTTATTCGAGGAAGTACAGTCAATATAAAATTCGTATTAGAGGCAAACAAATCTTCTGCTTGGGAGATATTTTGAGTATTTAATTCAGCTTTCATAAATTTCAGATTTAAAAAGGACATCCAAAACTAAACAATCTCAATGTAAACAGCACTTTTTACCAAAGCTATTTTCTATCAAAAAAATGCTGAAATCATGATAATACTTAGTTGTAATTAATATAACTTATCTATAAATGCAATTTGACAAACTTGACAGTTAAATAATTAAAGCATATTTCTTATTATTGTAGAATGTTTAAAAAGATTTTAGCAAAACATATCAGCATAATAGTATTGATATTGCTTAACACCTGTCTATCAGAGGCGTCGAGTCGATATCGATCTTCACTTACACTAAACGATGGCTTACCAAGTAATAATATACACCAGATATTTTGTGATTCCCGAAATATCGTTTGGATAGCCACGGATGCTGGTTTTTTTGAATTTGACGGAGGAAAAATAATTATTCGTAAGGAATTACAACAGCTCTATGGTGAAAGAATTTCATCAATATGTGAAGACAATGATACCAACCTTTGGCTAACGGTCGCCAATATAGGCCTATGTTATTTTGATGGGTACACCATTAAAATTTACAGTCATGAAGAATTGGGCCTAAAGAATGGTATACAAACTGTTTATTTCAACCAGAGTCTGAATCAACTTATAATTGGAACAACAGAGGGAGCATATAAAGTCTCAATTGCTAATAAAGAAAAACTTGAGTTAACTCCCTTGGAAGCCAATGTGAAAATAAACATTTCAGGTTTCGTTAAAAATAAAAATAAGTTTCACGCTATATCAAACCAACCTCAAAGTATCTTTGAATGCAATTTCACAACTAACCAACTCAAGCTATTAGAAAGAGACGAGTATCTTCCTGTTATAGAATTCAACCAATTTAACACAGCTCAACTTATAAATAATCTTGCTCTTAATAAGGACGCATTTAAAATTCGAAATCACACGGATGGTGAAATTGAGTGTGAAATAGTTCAAGTTAGTCAGGTTAAAGATGAAAAATTCTATCTGGTACGGTATTTTATTGCAGGTATCGAACACCGAAGAGTATTAAGAGTTTTTGAGCAACAAGTTGAAGATTTCTCTGGGTCAAATAATATTGAGGATATTTTTGTACAATCAATTTTCGTAAATGAGGGTGAAAATAATATTTGGCTAGGTACCAGAAATAAGGGTATACTAAATTTCCAGAATTCAATGTTTCAATACTTTGATGCATCCTATTTTCATCTGGATGATCTCTCTATCGTAGATATTGAAACTGATAAGAAAGGCTATATCTATATTGCAACCAATAATGAGATTATATATTTTAAAGAAAATAGAGTTCAAAAACGAATTCCAACTTCAAAACTATGCACTATTACTGAAGGCTGTCAACCTGCGGTTTGTGAACAAAAAATTCAGATATATGATATTTTAAATGATGGTAAATCACAATTATGGTTGGCCACGAATATGGGGTTTTATACTCTCAATTTGAAAAATGACGAGATAAATTTTCTAGGAATAAGTCCAGCAAAAAAATTCGAATTCACTTATACTAATGAGCTTTGTTGCATATGGGACAATGAATTTATTGTTTTTTCAGGCCATAACTTTCAAAAGAAAATCTTCACACAAAAGATATCAGAATCAACTGAATTTGAAGTGACTAAGATGATATCCAACAAAAAAGAAATTTGGTTCTCTTCGAAACAAGTTGGGCTTTTCAGATATGGGTCAAGTAAAATTGAACAATTTACTAAGGAGAACTCAGAGATTCATAATAGCATCAATGACTTTCTTATTCTACCTGATGGTAATATGATTGCTGGTGGAAATAATGGTCGTATCTACAAATTAAAATACGAAAATAATGAGCTTCATATTTTGGATGTAATCGACCAAAACCTAGGTCTTTCGGGCACCTCAGTACAGGGCTTTCAGTATATAGAAGATGGTTATTTATGGTGTGGAACAAACGAAGGTGTTTATCGTTTCGATTATAAATCATGGAAACCTGATTCTACAATTCGTTATCACTTTTGGGATCATAAAAAGGGATATTACGATCGGAGTGGTAAAAACTCTTTAGTTGATAACGATCAAAATATCTGGGTAATAACAAATACTCAACTTCTAAAAATCACAAACTCAATGGTTAATCAGGCCGAAGAAAGCACATGCTCTCTAAGCCTTAAGAACATACAGATTTACAACAAAGATTGGCTACGAGATCCTTCAAAAGTTTGCCACTGGACTAGCAAAATTATTGGTCCTATAAATCTGTTACACGATCAAAATTACCTGACATTCTCTTATGGTTTCCAAAATTGCTTAAATTCAGGCGAGAATGCTTATCGTTATCAATTGAAAGGCTTTGATAAAGAATGGTCAGATTGGAGCTCAAATACTCAAGCTGTTTATTCCAATCTCCCAAGTGGAGAATTTATCCTAAACATTCAGGGCAAACATCTAAATAAAGCACATACCGTTCCTTTCTCAATCAATGTATCCATAGCATACCCATGGTGGGAAAAGCTCTGGTTTTATGCTATTACATTTGCAGCTTTAGTGGGGCTCATAATTGCAGGCATGAGAATTTACGCTCGTAAGATTCGTAAGGAAGAGGAAAAAAGAAATGAGATAAACACTAGTATTTTAGGGCTTAAGATGAAAACACTTCAAAATCAACTAGACCCTCATTTCATTTTCAATGCACTTAACTCGATTCAAGGCTATATTCTTGAACAAGAAACTGAAAACGCACTAGATTATCTATCTGACTTCTCGACGGTATTACGTAAGAATATTAATAATGCGGATAAAGATTACATTAGCCTTTCAGACGAAATCGCATATCTAAAGCACTATGTGAAGCTAGAGCAAATGCGTTTTATGGATCGTTTTATTTTTGAAATTGTCTTAAGCAAAGAAATAAACCCTTATAATTATTACATTCCTCCCATGCTTATACAACCTTTCATTGAGAGTGCTATAAAATTTGGAATTTCAACAAGCAAGGGTGATGGTCTAATTCTTATCAATTTCGATTTGGAAAACAATAACTATATTCGATGCACAATTGAGGATAATGGGATTGGACGTTCGAAATCGAAAGAGTTTGACGCAGAAAGCCGAAAGTCATCTCATGAAAAAACAATGCAAATCATTCAAGAAAGAATATCCTTGCTGAATAAAATGAATCAAAATACACTCAAATACGATTATAAAGTATTCGATTTATATGATGAGACTCAGAATCCAGTTGGAACAAAAGTTGAAATAGGGTTGCCTTACCGTAAAACAAATGACTAGATTTTCCTATATCTGTTTCTGTATATAGTCAGCCAACTCATTTCTATATACTTCTAAAAGCAACTTTAGTAAATGATGATTGACATCAAATGACAGGACATTTATACGACGAATGGGAAGTATTTGAGGTGAAGTTCCGGTTAAAAATGCAGAATCGTATTTAGAAAGACTACTGTACGGAATTTTTTCTTTTAAAACAGGCACTCCCATTCTTTCGCATATCTCAATTACTTTACCACGTACAATACCATTTAACACTTCATTATCAGGAGCTGTTACAAGCGTATTATCTTTAATTAAGAAGAGGTTGGAGCGGCTGCCTTCGGTAATATTACCAAGATTATCCATTAAAATCACTTCGAAAATATCGGGACTCGATATCACTGTATTGGTGTACGTACGAAGCTTGTGATTATATACTTTGGCATTAGGATTACGTCGTTCTGCATTATAGACTATTGTGCTTACTCCCTCTTGATATTCTTGTTGTGTAGGATATATATGATTGATAAAATAGCAATAAAAGTTGCGATCGTTTTGATGAATATTGAATACAATTTTAATATTTCCCTCAACGACGCCATTCGAACCAATTACTAGCTTAATTTTCTCAACAAGTTCAAAATAGTTCAACCAAACGAACTGCCCTACCTTTTTTGCTGAACTTACCAAACGAGTCAAATGCTCTATTAAGAATACGGGCTTCGAATTTACAACACGGATTACTTCATAAAGAGATAATCCAGTTCTAAAGAATTCAACTCGAAATTCGCTTGTATCCTTTAGTCTACTGTTGTGTAAATATTTGTATTGAGAACATTCGGTCATATTCTTATTTCATTCAGGTTTGACTTGCAAATTAAACATTTTTTTGAGGATTTAGTTCTGACATTAAATTTCAAAATTTTAATTGCATTACAAATTCTCTTTTTAAATTTGAGCACCATTTCCTTATTCGAAGAATCTCAAGTTTTTATAAAGAAGTTGTTGATGCAAATAAAGAATTATCTGGGGGAATGCTGGAATTCCTTGTAGATTAGATTAAGCACCACATTTTTGAAGAAGATCAAGATTATAAGAAATACGTATAATTTGGTGTATATTTGTAAGCAATTGCCAAATAGCTTATTTTTTTAAGCTCAGGCTTGTCCAATAATAAAACTAAATTTTAAAATATGGCCAGTAGAAGAGACTTTAAAAAAGACGTAAATTTCTTGACCAACGAAATCTTCATGCGTAGTATTATTCATTTAGAGTTCTTTGGGAAAAGAAATTCAGATGAGGTTTACAACATTATGAATGAAGCTGCCGATGCTCGCAATAACTACGTTGCACGTATCAATCAGAAAATTGATAAGAAGGCCGATATTAAGCCTCATTTTAAATTGATTTACGATGATTTGCTAAAATCAACTCATGACCTTCTTGAGAAAATTGACAATCTGGATATCGAATAAAACTTAATATCAAACATTTACAAATGCAAAGGCTAATAGCCTTTGCATTTTTTTATGCGACACAACCAAAAACAACTCAACTAATGAAAAAGTTATTATTCACGTTAATTGTAAGCTCATTTCTATCGATAAGTATAGCTCAAACGAATAAAAGAGCCTTGCAACACAGCGATTACGACGGATGGAAAGACATCAAAAGCCACACAATATCAAATAATGGAGATTGGCTTAGCTACGAAATCAATCCTCAGAAAGGTGATGGTTACCTTTATCTTTATCAGCATTCAAAAGCTAAACTAGATTCCTTCCCTAGAGGATACGATGCCCAATTCTCAGAAGATTCAAAAAATTTAATATTTAAGATTAAAGCTCAGTTTGA
Organism: Ancylomarina sp.; assembly: GCF_041555295.1. NCBI lineage: Bacteria > Pseudomonadati > Bacteroidota > Bacteroidia > Marinilabiliales > Marinifilaceae > Ancylomarina > Ancylomarina sp. The sequence continues at coordinate 30,874 of NZ_JBFFKR010000016.1, forward strand.
TACCATCAGACAAGCTAAACTAAAGAAGGTGAAATCGAAGGATTTACCTAAAGATTCTTTAGTTACCTTAAACTTAGCAAGTCATAAACTAGAGAAATACGCCAACTTAAAATCCTACAAAACAGCTATTGATAATGGTGAATGGATGGCTTTTTTACTGGAGACTCAAAAAGTAGTGAAGGACACAACTAAAAATGCCCGAAAGACTAAAAAGAAGAAAAAATCAAAAAAAGACAAACCTGAAGTAGGCGATTTAAAGCTTAAAAACTTACTTACCAACGAAATTATTAGCTTTCCAAATATAAGTGATTACGCTCTTTCAAGAAATGGACAAGCAGTATCATTCATCACTCAAGGCCAGGATAGTATTTCTGAAGCTAAAGTTTCAATCCTGAATTTCGAAGACAAGAATTCGATTCAACTTTTTCAGAATGTAGGACTAGCCAAGAAACTGAGCATTGCTGCAGATGGAGATAAAATAGCTTTTATTTTTTCAGCAGACACCTCTAAGCAGAAAACGTACAATTTGCAATACTTCGATACGAAGTTGAAGCATTCTAAAGTGATTTTGGATTCAGAGAACACTGATGTTACCAAAGCTTGGTGCGTGAATGAGAACAGCAATTTGGATTTCTCAAGGGATGGTAAGAAACTGTATTTTGGTATTGCACCAAAAGCTGAAAAATACAAACTGGATACACTTTTAGATGATGAAAAATACAAACTGGATATTTGGAGCTGGAAAGATCCTCTTCTACAGTCGGAGCAAAAAGTAAATCTTAAAAAAGAGCTAAAGAAAACTTACTTAGCGGTTTACAATACCAAGAAAAAAACAATCAATCAACTTGCTGATAAAAGTCTACCTCAAGTTAAACTTTACGACCATGGTAACGCTAATTTGGCCTTAGGAAGTTCTTCTTTACCATATCAAATGGAAGAGTCGTGGAATGATTGGTTCAAAAATTATTATTTAGTTAATACAACAACAGGTCAATCAGAATTGGTATTAACAAGGAAGAATGCCAAAGTTGAAATTTCACCATCTCAAGAGTTCTTATACTGGTACGAAACGGCTGATAGCACTTGGAATATTTACACTATTGCAAACAGAAAATCGCGAAAATTAACCTCTGATATTCCTTACAACTTTTACTCTGAAACTCACGATACACCAAGTGATCCGAGACCATACGAAATAATGGGTTGGACGAAGGATGACAAATACATCCTAGTTCAGGATCGCTACGATATTTGGAAAATTGACCCAAAAGGAAAAGAGAAAGCGATAAACCTAACAGAGGGATTAGGTCGTAAAGAAAA
>NZ_JBFFKR010000017.1:0-31160 GCF_041555295.1 Ancylomarina sp.
GATGCTGCTCCTTTTTTTACGATTGTGATTCTTATCTATGCTCCATTTTTAGCCTTTTTAAGGCAATACGTAATTTCTTATAATGGAGTATCAATCATTCTATTAGCCGCTTTAATATTATGGTTTATAAATAATAGACAACTATTTTTAGAAATTATCTATTGTAAGGCGCGGATAAGTATTATCGTATTTATTTTCCTTTTTGTTGCTTATGGTATGTTTATAGGGGTTTCAGTTGAAAGGTTTATGAAATTTATTGAAACAGTTTTAGCACTTTTACTTTTTAGTATGGTTTTGAAATCTGTTCGTTATGTGAGACAGTATACCATTTATTTCATCGCAAGTTCTGCCCTAATTATAATAAGTTTTTTGCAACATATTGATACTCGTTATGTAATAGAAACTAGTGATGTCGTTCATAAGGCAAATCCCAGCGCCTTAAGTATTGGATTGGTTTTATCGGCATTTTTTATTTTTGTAGATAAAAAAGTTTGGATTGCTCAAATGGACAATGAATGGATGGAGAGACTAAAATACCCACTTCTGGCATTTATTCTTGTATTGACAATATTGACAACATCGAGAATTGGATTCTTTATGTTCATGGGGAGTTATCTTTTGTTTTTGATTCTAAGTAAATTCAGCATTAAGCAATTTTTACCCATATTAGTTGCAGTTTGTTTAAGTTTCATTTTTATTAGTAATTCTAGTTATTCTGAAATTACACAGCATTGGTTTAATAAGACGTTTAATAATGAAAGAGGAATTTCTTCAGCGACTTCTGGTCGCGCTGATCAGTGGAAAATGGCCGGAGTATATTTAGTAAGTGAACCACCGATAAATATTTTAAGTGGTTTTGGTCCTGGTAAAGGACCAAACTTTAGCCGAAAATTTTCAACCAGAGTTAATGCAATTGAATCTATGGCTGGAGGTTCTCATCAGTTACATTCCTTGTATCTTAATATATTAATAGAATATGGCCTTATTGCATTTGTTTGCTTTTGTTTTTTCTTAATAAAACGTTTTAAAAAAGTGTTTTCAGTTTATGTAAAGCTGAATTATAAGCTCCCCTTATTAGCACTGTTTGGTTATATGCTTTACATAGGTACGACTTCAGGTTTAGGCGTTATACCCGGCATGTTTATTGCCTTGTTTTTATTAGATATTGACGACTTTGCACGAAAGAAAAAAGGCATTAGAATCCCGAAAAATAACCCCTATAGAAAAGGAAATAGGTTCTATAATATCAATTTTAAAAAAGGTTCAATATCCTAAGGTATTTAATAGGGTTGTTAAATGTTTTAATTAATGATCTGGATTTTAAAAATTATCTTCTCTAAAATCTGTTATAAGATCATAAATTGACTCGGTGATAAACTAGGGTAAACAAACCTATAGAGAGTGTCAATTTAGAATATTCAAAATAGAGTTCTCTTGAAAAGATCGTGAATATTTATAAAAAGATAACAAAAGAAGACTAGAAGAAAGAAATGGAAAATCATGAGAATACTAGTACTGTTTTTGTAGGTCCTTTTTCACCTCCCAATAATGGTGATGGAGTTAAGAATCAATTTTTGAAAGAAGGATTTTCAACTTTTTTTTCTAATGAAATTCAATATTTTGATTCAATTAACAGAGGTGAAAATAAATTGAAATTTTTCAGACGGCTATTGAATTTACTCCGAATATCAGACCAAATTATATTATCACTGAACAAAACGGGAAGGTTTGTGCTGGTTCCCTTATGTGTTGTATTTTCATTTTTCATAAAAAAAAAGATTATGCTTTTTGTTATGGGGGGATGTTTTGATGTTCAAATAGGTGAAATGCCCAATATATTGAGCAAATTATTTCTCTTTTTTTTGAAGAAATTGGATTTTGTTTTTGTAGAGTCTAAATCGGTGATGAATAATTTAATAGCAATGGGGGTCACTAATTGCAAAATTATTTATAACCCACGTAAAAAGAATGGAGTAAAATGGGAACTTACTGCTATTAATCGAAACAAAATCGTTTTTATTTCGAGAATTACACCTACCAAAGGAGTATTAATATTAATAGAGGCCTATAATAAGCTTATTGCTAGGGGGCTGGAATTAAATTTAGATTTTTATGGACCTATCGAACCTATGTTTGAAAAAGAATTTTTGACGAAAGTTGATTCTTGCGATTCAATAAATTATATGGGAGTTATAGATCCTAGTCAGGTGCAAACTGTTTTTTTAGATTATCATCTATTTGCACTTCCTACTTTTCACCCAGGTGAGGGTTTGCCAGGTGTACTTGTTGAAGCCGGTTTTGTGGGAGTACCTGTGGTAATATCAGATTTTAATTCTATTGGTGAATATGTCGTTAATAGTGAAAGTGCATCTTTGGTTAAACCCAAATGTGAAGACGATTTAGTGCAAAAATTAAATGAAATCATAGAAGATGACCATTATTCTCAATCTATAAGTAAAGGTATCCAATATGCAGTTGAGGGGTTTCATCTTACTAAAGTTATGGGTAAAGTAAAAGAGTTTAGTACTAATGGTGGGTGGAATTTGTGAGTACCTCTAACTATATTAAACTTATCCACATATAAGTTTGGTCGAAATAATTTAGATTTTTTCTTGAACGTTTTTTGTGATTATAATTATAAAACGGCAATTACTTAACATAGAGTGAATAGATTTCCAGTTAGTGATGTTTAAATTGACTGCTAATACTCTCTGCATCAAAAATATAGGGTATGTTGAATGAAGGGAATCATCTTGTTTTTACTTGAGAATTAGAAGTTTACATTATGTCAGGTGAATGATGGCCAAGGTTCGGTGGAAAATTTTGATTGGAAAACAGTTAAGACTCAACGGTGTGATGTATTAAATTAGAATTATTATGGATTTTAGACGATTATTAAAATTGAAAGGTCTTCCCATCAATAAGGCTATCTCAGATTTAAAGCAAATAAGACAATTTCCGGATATTTTAGAATGGCAGAAAGAACAAGCCTGGAAGATCTATAAATATCATTGTGAATTCAACCCCTTTTATCAAAATTTAGGTAAGAATCTAAAAGAAAGATGGGAGGATATTCCAATTTTGTCAAAATCGGATCTGTCTGGAGACTATCGAACTAAGCTTCCCATTGTAGATGGTTCTCATAAGTGGTATGTAGAGAATACATCAGGTTCATCAGGACAACCACTTGTGTTTGCTAAAGATCGTTATTGTCATGCATTAGCATGGGCCTTAATTGAAGAACGGTACAATAGAGCAGGTATTGCTTTAAATGACCTAGAGGCTAGATTCTATGGTATACCATTGAGTTTTATTGGGAATACCAAAGAGAGTATTAAGGATTTTTTAGGAAACAGATTACGTTTCCCCGTTTTCGATTTGTCTGATTATGTACTGAAAAAATGGTTGAAAATATTTCAGAGAAAATCTTTTAAATACCTCTATGGGTACACAAATTCAATGGTTCATTTTGCAAAGTATCTAGAAAAAGAACAAATTGTTTTGAAAAAAGAATGCCCATCAATCACGAAGTGTTTTGTCACATCTGAGCTATGTAGTTTTGAGGATCAGGAATTTTTGCAGCAGGTTTTTGGTGTACCTGTAGTAAATGAATACGGAGCTTCTGAGTTGGGAATAATTGGATTTAAGTTGGACAATGAATGGATAGCTTCTGACGAATTACTGTACTTGGAAGTTGTGGATGATGAAAATAGATTACTTCCTGATGGAGAGCAGGGGCGCTTGTTATGTACCTCTTTGTTCAATAAAGGCACCCCTTTTGTACGATACGAAGTTGGAGATTTAGCCAGCATTCACCGAGCGAATGGAAAAACATGGATTGCTGGCTTAATGGGGAGATTAAATGATATGGCAATACTTCCTTCAGGAAAGAAAGTGCCAGGATTTACTTTTTACTACGTGGCAAGAGAGATACTGGAAAAGACTAATGTTGTAAAGGAGTACAGGGTTAATCAGTTAGCACTAGACCGTATCGAGTTATTGATTGTTGCCGACCGAAACCTCACTTCAGAGGAAACTTATTTGATAGAAAAAACTTTTGAAACCTATTTGGAAAAAGGTCTAAGGATAGAAATAATTCGGGTAGATTCTTTAGAGCGGAAAGCCAATGGAAAGTTTAAACATTTTACTACCGAAATCTATTAATTAGCCTAGTAACATGATCTTGTAATGACACATTTTGTTTCTATAATTATTCCTGTAAGGAATGAATTAAATTATATTGATTTTACTATGAATTCTCTCCTAAACCAAGATTACCCAAGAGATTTTATGGAAATAATTGTTGCAGATGGTATGTCAGATGATGGAACTAGAGAAAAATTAGAAGTCTACGTGGATAAATTTCATAGTCTGAAACTTGTAGATAATAAGCCTAAAATTGTATCTGCAGCTTTAAATAACTGTATCGCTATTGCGAAGGGTGATGTCATTATCCGTATGGACGCTCATTCAGTTTATCCAACTAATTACATTTCAGTTTTGGTTGAAAATTTATATGCTTTGGATGCAGATAATGTGGGTGTTAAACTTGAAACAATACCTTTTAGTAGTTCTCCTAAATCTCTTGCGATAGCAAAGGCTTTAAGTCACCCGTTGGGCGTTGGAAACTCTTGGTTTAGAATCGGAATAGAATCTGTTAAACAAGTTGATACGGTTCCATTTGGCTGTTTTCGAAGAGAGGTTTTTAACCAAATTGGAGGTTTTGATCTGGAATTGATACGTAATCAGGATGATGAGTTAAATGCACGTATGATTAAAAATGGAATGAAAATATTTTTAATTCCTGATATCAGTGTAAAATATTATGCACGCGAATCGATTTCTATCTTATGGAAAATGTATTATCAATATGGCTATTTTAAACCTTTGGTAAATCTAAAAATAAAAAAAATATCAAGTTTAAGACAATTAGCTCCACTGGCTCTGGTTTCTTATTTAATTCTTGGAGTTTTGGTTTCATTACTTTATCCCATTGCGTTAAGTCCTTTTTTACTTTTTTTGCTGCCTTACCTTTTGATTATCGTAGGAATTTCATTTTGGAATTTTAAAGCCTTAGGCTCTTTTACAGCCTGTTTTTGGTTGATGATTAGTTTTTCATGTATGCACATATCATATGGTTTAGGGTATTTAGTTGGTTTTTTATCAATTTTGACAAAACAGGGGAGAGGAGAAAAATTTTCACTATCAAGATAAAATGAATAAAAGGATTTTAGATATCTTCCTATCTACTTTGGGGCTGTTTTTTCTATTTCCAGTTTTGATAATCACTTCTGTGTGTATTGTTATTGAATCAGGTTTCCCGATTTTTTTCAGGCAATGTCGTGTGGGAAAAGGAGGTGCAGATTTCTACCTGTTAAAGTTCAGAACGATGAATCTTAACAGAAAATCTGAGGAGGGCTCCTTTGATGCTGGTGACACATCACGAGTGACATCTGTAGGTCGTTTTTTAAGGCGTACTAAATTAGATGAGTTACCACAACTTCTTAATGTTTTGTCTGGTGAAATGTCACTTGTTGGACCTCGACCTGAAGTACGCCAGTGGGTTAAAGCTTATCCTGAGAAATGGAAGAGCGTTCATAAAGTTAAACCCGGTATAACGGATAATGCATCTATTTTGTTTAGAAACGAAGAAGAAATTCTGGCAAGTAGTCTTAGTCCCCAAAAAACCTATAGAGAAGTAATTCTTCCAAAAAAACTTTCCTTGTATCTGGAATATGTCAAAACCCAATCTCTTGCACAGGACTGTCGAATCATTTTTAAAACCCTTTTAATCTTAATCCGAAAAAAGTAATATTATGCCTAAGATTCCTTTCTCAAAAGTTTCTTGTTCAGGATCTGAATTGAAATATATAAAAGAAGTATTAAAAAGTGGTTGGCTTACAACTGCAGGTAAAACTCAAGAATTTGAGAAGCTATTTGCTCAAAAAATAGGGGTTAAGTATGCCTGTGCTGTAAATTCATGTACGGCAGCCCTCCACCTTGGGCTCGAGGCTTTAAATGTAAAAGTGGGTGATAAGGTTTTTGTTCCAGCTATGACTTTTACTGCTTCAGCTGAGGTTATTCGATATTTGCATGCTGATCCTGTTATTCTGGATGTAGATTATGATACCCGTATTTTAACTCCTGAAATTCTTGAAAAGGCTATTATAAAGCATCCAGATGTTAAAGTTCTGATTATAGTTCATTTTGGAGGACATCCCGCCGACATGTTAGGTGATAATGGCATTTTGAAAGTTTGTAAAAAGAATGGTATTCGAATTGTCGAAGATGCTGCTCATGCTTTCCCAACTCGTATTGGTAATCAGATGATTGGGAGTGTTGGAGATGTTACTTGCTTTAGTTTTTATGCAAATAAAACCATTACAACTGGTGAGGGAGGTATGCTTACGACAAACAATGAAGATATCTACAAGCGGGTTAAGGTGATGCGTCTTCATGGCATTAATCGTGATATTTGGGATCGATTTACTTCTGATAAACCATCTTGGGAATATGATGTAGTCGCTCCTGGATACAAATACAACATGCCTGATTTAAATGCAGCTATTGGTTTGGCACAACTAGAAGATTCTGACAAATTTCATATGGGTAGGTTAAGAGCTGTAAATTTTTATCGAAGTGGACTGCAGGGAATAGATGGCATAGATTTGCCGGTATGTACGATTCCATTAGAAGATCATGCGTGGCATTTATTTCCTATCGTTCTTACACCAGAAGCGAACATAGAACGGAATACTTTTATTGAACGTATGGCCCAAATCGGGATCGGAACTTCTGTTCATTATAAACCTCTTTACTTGATGTCATATTATAAGGAACGTTATGACTTGAAGGCTATAGACTTTCCCAATAGTGAAAGAATATGGAAGGGAACCGTTTCTTTACCTCTGTTTCCATTTATGGATACTGATGACCTTAGTTTTATTTGTTCTAGCATCAAAACAATTCTGAAAGAAGCAAAACTTAATGTCACTTCTGTTTAACAGATTGTGATTTTTATTGACTCCATGTTTCTGAAGCTTAGTGGTTGACACTCAATTATTCTATGCAGACTTAATATATCATTCTGTTTAATGATTATCTTATGAAAGCACGTTTACGAAAGTTCTTAAATGTCCGGATTATTTCTCCTTGGTGGATATTTTTAATTGATTTGCTCTTGGTGTCGATAGCATTTGTAGTTGCTTATGTGATTCGATTAAACTTTAAATTACCTAATGTAAGTGCTTGGGAGTTCTTTGTAGCTGGTGGGTTATGTGTGACTACTTATGCTATATGTTTTTTGTTTTTTAGTTCGTACAAAGGAGTTATTCGTCATACCAACCTTAGAGAGTTAATTCGTCTGATTTATACAAATTTTAGTGCAGTTGTCATCCTTTTTGGACTTGATTTCATTAATCAAAGTTTTGAAGGAAATATTATACATGTTCCTTATCTGGTGTTAGTTCTTCAATTTATATTCACATTATTTTTCCTAACAGGGTTTCGATTGGTTGTGAGAGAAGTCTATTCATATCTGTCAAAGGTTGAGAAAACTAAAAAAACATTAATATATGGAGCCGGAGATTTAGGGCTTTTGGCTTTGGAGATATTAAATAAGGAGCGTAAAGGAAATTATCAGGTTGTAGGTTTTGTGGATGATGATAAAAATAAGTGGTCTACGAATTTGCATGATATTAAGGTGAGTGGATTTTCTAAAGCTTTATCTGTGGGAGTGAAAAAGGGTGTGAGTATGCTCGTTCTTGCCGCATCAAAAATGCGAAAGGAAAGAATCAGTGAGATTACAGAGATCTGTCTGGAAAATAATTGGGAAGTTAAAGTATTGCCTGCCTTTGATGATTGGATTGACGGAAAAATGCCTGCAAAAAGCGTAAGAGATGTTAAGATTGAAGATCTCTTAGGTCGAGATGAAATTCAACTGAACTTACAACGAATTAGTCAAAGTTTAATTGGTAAAACCATCTTGATTTCTGGAGCTGCGGGATCTATAGGTTCTGAAATTGTTCGTCAACTATTAAGATTTCCGATAGGAAAATTAGTTCTTCTTGATCAAGCTGAATCTGCTTTATATGATTTACAGCAAGAAATAAACTCGAAATATAATAAAGCTCCATTTGAGTTAGTAATTGGTGATGTTTCCAATTCTGCGCGAATGAGAAAAGTGTTTGAGCATTTTAATCCTGAAATTGTTTTTAATGCTGCAGCATATAAACATGTTCCATTAATGGAAGACAATCCCTATGAAGCTATAAGAGTTAATGTTGGTGGAACACGAAATTTAGCCGATTTATCGGTGGAATTTGGAGTCGAACAGTTTGTTATGATTTCAACAGATAAAGCCGTTAATCCAACTAATGTAATGGGTGCTTCGAAACGTATTTGCGAGATATACATCCAGTCACTAGCTCAGCGAGGCGATATTAAAACATCTTTTATAACAACTCGATTTGGAAATGTTTTAGGGTCTAATGGTTCTGTGGTACCTCTTTTTAAGAAACAGATTGAGCAAGGTGGCCCCGTTAGGGTTACTCATCCAGATATAACACGATACTTTATGACGATTCCTGAGGCTTGTCAATTGGTTTTAGAAGCTGGATGTATGGGACAAGGAGGCGAGATTTTTGTTTTTGATATGGGAGAACCAGTCAAAATTCTTGACTTAGCAAAGAAGATGATTCGTTTAGCAGGGTTGAAACTAAATATTGATATCCATATCACTTTCACAGGACTTAGACCTGGGGAGAAGTTATATGAGGAATTATTGGCTGGAAATGAAAATACGCTACCTACTCATAATAACAGAATTATGATTGGACAGGTGCGTCCACATAACTTTGACGATGTGAATACAGCCATTTCTGAGATTCTACATTTTTTGAATGTAGAGAATAATGAAATGATCGTTGCAAGAATGAAAGATTTGGTTCCAGAATTTATCTCTAAAAACTCAATATATGAATTATTAGATTATTATAATAATGAATCTAGTGATGATTTGTTAGTGTTTCATTCCCAAAAATTAAAAGATATTCCTTCAATTAAGAAGCTAGACGATTCAGTTCCTAAAAATGGCGAAAAGATTAGCGTCAAAAGATTAAGTTTAGTAAGTCTTAAAAGTAAAAATAAGAAACCCATAAATTTGATATAACTATAACCTACTCATTATCTGTCATATCTATAGTGATTTATTGAAACTAGGAGATTGTTTTTTTTACAGTCAAATTAAGTTTAGATACAGGTCTTGTTCCACGGATTGTAACTTATTTAAGTTTTTAAATAACAATAAGTTAGGGTTGTATGAAATATTCAAATGTTTTATAGAGTTCTAGTATTTAGTATAGTTTTTATAGGGAGCGATTTCTATTTGATAAATTGCGATTCACGATTATAAAAGTTTTTGAAATAATAAATTTTTTAATCTAAAATTACTCTCCTTATTTTGAAACAATTAAAATTTTAAATCGTATACCACTGATACGTGCGAACTTAGTTATTCTAAATCCATAATCGACTCCTAATCCTCTAATTTACTATTGCGAGTATTCCCCTTCATGTCTAAATAAAATTGAAAATGAAAGCCATTACAACACTTGTTACAAAAAAACGTGGAGTTTTTGAGATTGGATATAAATTTCACCTGGTATTATTCTTTTTGTTTTTGACTTGCAGTTCATTTGCAAGCTCTTTTCACGTGGCAGTAGATGGTTCTCCCAATGGAGATGGTAGTGAATTCAGTCCATGGGATTTGAACACTGCGCTTTCTCATCCTTCAACAGTTTTACAAGGAGATACCATTTGGTTACATGCAGGGGTTTATAAAGGTCACTTCACGAGTACCTTAAATGGAGCAGAGGGAGCAAATATAGTGGTTCGACAATTTCCTGGCGAAAAAGCTATTATTGATGGGGTAGGTCGAACTGGTTCTGCAGTATTGTCTGTTAAGGGATCTTACACAATTTATTGGGGTTTTACTGTTACCGATTCGAATACTAATCGTATTTCTCAAATAGCGGGAAGTTTTGCCTCAGATATTCCCAATGCTACAGGAGTAAACGTATTAGGTTCTTATAATAAAATCATCAATGTAATTGTACATGATGCTGCTGGTAATGGAATTGGAGCATGGGCTTCAGGAGTAAATACAGAGGTTTATGGATGTATATCTTACTACAATGGGTGGCAAGGTCCAGATCGAGGTCACGGACATGCTTTCTATTCTCAAAATGAAGATGGAACAAAGGTGATTGAGAACAATATTTTCTTTCATAACTTTAATAAGGGTATTCAAGTCTATACATCGAGTTCGTCTATTCGAGGGTATCATATTGAGGGAAATTCTATTTTTAATAATGGAATTATATCAAGAGGTAAAGATATAAGTGATAATATACTGATTGGTGGTGGTCAGCCAGCTGATAGATTGGTTATTACAGACAATTACACCTATATCACACCATCAGTAATTAAGACTAACGTTAGGCTTGGTTATGATGTTGCCAATGATAATGTAATTGTTAAAGATAATTATTTGATGGGAGGTTTTCCTGTCTTGAGAATGAACAACTGGAAATCAGTTGAATTTATTGGAAATACAATTGTCGGCAACGGAAAATTGATATATTTAGAAGTCCCATCAGGCGTACAATCTTCGTCTTATGAATGGGATTATAATACCTACTACGCAGGAGGTATTACCAAAGCTTATAATGAGAACGCAATTACATTTGAGGGATGGAAACAAACTTATTCAATTGACCAAAATAGTCAGTATACACATGCCGCTCCTTCGGGTACGAAAATTTTCAAGCGACCTAATAAGTACGAACCAGGACGTTCTTCTATAACCATATTCAACAGGGATTTGAACAACTCCATTAGTGTCGATTTATCAGATTTAATTGAGGATGGCGCAAACTATGAAATTTTTGATGTTGAAAATTTAAATCAAGGACCATTATTAGCAGGTGTTTATAAAGGAGGCAGTATTGATATTCCAATGAATTTGACAGCAACTACGTCTCCGAATGGTAATGTACCCGTTTTCCCTTCACATACTGGTCTTGAATTTGGAGTTTATTTAATAATTAGTTCTCCTTGTTCTGAGAACGATAATTATTATACCAGAAATAAAGAAACAGTTACTGAAAAATAATTTGTACTTAAAAACAGAATTGTTAAATCAATTTTCGTAGCTATACATTGTATTGGGCTGTTTATACTATATTGGTCTTTATTTGGTTTAATTAAGTCATAAAAATGCATGAAAGATTGAATTCTTTCGGACTGATTAAATATTATTAAACAATATTCACGACAAATTATTTATTTACCGATCATGAAAAAATTACTCCTCATACTGCTTTTAGGATGCCTAATGACCTTTTGTACTGAAAAAAGTGGAAACGTAAGTCCAAACGGAAACGGAAATGGAAACGGAAACGGGGATACGGATATTATTCCAACTCCTGTTCACCCTGAGATATTTGATGTTCAGAATTTAGGTTCTAAATCCATAATAGCTATTGATAATCCTGATTCTATTGTATTTATTCCTATGGATCTGACATCTGTTTCTAATCCAGTCGAAGGTGTGCCTAGTTCCCCTGTTCATACCACTATGGATTTTGGTGTTTATATACAGCAAGAAGCAGCAGAGGTTAAGGATAAATCTAATAATAATTGATGTTTATTTTATTTCCCTTTTTGGGTTTCTATGGAATAAAATAATATCTAAATTATCGTCTTTTGCCTTGTATATTATAAGGTTAAGGTCTAATTATACAATTTCCCCCCAAGAAATATATTTACACAAGTTTTTTAAGGTTGTGTAAATTAACAATTGCTACACTATCAGTCTTCGTCAATGGGAATAGTAATTATATTCCCATAACAAAGCCCCTATTTAAGATTAAATTCCCTACAATAATATACAATTGATTTTAACCTATAAATCAACCCGTATTGATGTTAATGAGATATTCCAGTAAGTTCATTTTTTTTACAAAAAAAAACAATAGCAGTTTTTGTATTTTAAAGATGGACCCATTAGTATCTATTAGCTTAAGTCTCTTCCACAATAGCCATCCCTTTTCATATTAAAGATGATTATTTCATGCATCAAAATGTCGGTTATGAAGCTTGTGTAATCCTATTAAATCTCACTTGTACGCAATTTTCACAAACTTGATTTATTGTGAAGTTTATTTTATAATTTATTGATAAATGATAAGTGTATAGGGATTGTAAGTGAAAATCCCATCAAACCATGAGATTTTTTCTGTGGGCAAGTTTTTTTTCTGAATCTTAAAAATTCACTAGAAGTACAATTGTCGAGTTAGTTTGTTTTTTATCTAAGGGTCAATTTATGAGATTATATCTGAACTTGAAGAAAATGAGACTTCTGATGATTTATGAAGAGATGATTTCACAAAAAGAGAGTTGATATAGATATTATAAAATTCAATATTCTAAATGTTACCAATTCATTTTTTGAATTGTATCACGAAAAATATAATAACATAGCTGTATGAATAATTTAAATAGTAGTAGAGTTTGTCTCACAACCTTTGTCTATGGACCTAAATACCAATGTTATTTGCCTTTTTTATTATACTCCTGTCATAAAGCATATCCTGAATATGATGTAGTCTTATTTCTATATGATGACTTAAACCCAGATATTAAAAAACAAATTGAAAAAATAGGATTAACAAATAAAGTAGTCATAAGAGAAGGTTGCTTTAATGATTGTTCTAAAATGACACCTTTAAAAAGTAAATCTTTGAGATGGATATTGTGGGATGATTTATTTAAGAACTATGATTATTTATATACGGTTGATATTGACATGTTCTATTTATTAGAACCAATGGCATTACATAAGCAACATATACAACACATGAAATTCATAGGTTTGCCAATAAGTAACTTACGTAGGCATTTTGTTTTTAATCCTTATAAGCCTTTTACATTTGCTTTTAGGTTTAAACATGCTGGTTTTAAAGGAATATTAAATTTTTTAATAGGAGAAAAAGAGGAATATAAATTAACTGGATTACATTTTGTGAAAATTAAGGATTATTTTGATAAGTTGAATTTCGAACAAAGACAAAAATATAGAAATCAGATTTATAAGAATAATTATTTTAAATATGTGAAATATCCCAATGCTGAAATTATATTAGGATATATAGTAAAACAATTAGGATTTGATCTTAATAAGTTAGGTGTTCAAACAGATTCTGTTAAAATGTTAGATTATAACGCTCCCAAAAGACTAGAGTTTAGACCACATCACGGTATTCATTTGGGGATTTTTAGACGGAGTTTAAAAGAAATTAATAAAGTTGAAAGTGATGTGGAAATTTTGAACAGTCCTGTATATAGATATTATATTCAAAAAACAAAGGATGAAATATTACCAGATAATATTTTTAAAGAATTAATAAAAGATGCTCCGGATAATGTGAAATTTGCATTTTCTCAGCTGTTTAAGTTTTATGGTATAAACTATGTCATATGAATAGGGTATTAATCCTTTCGGATAATCTATGTTCGGGAGGTGCACAAAGACAAATTGTATTGTTGGCTAAAGCTTTACAAAGAAATGGAGTAAACGTAGAAGTTCTTTGTTACGCAAGGGGAAATTTTTTTGCTCATCATTTAGAAGAAAATAATATCTTAATTCATTGGTTAATTCGTGATAACTATGTTCATAGAATTTTGAGTGTAAGAAAATTTATAATTAAAAATAAATATGATGCAGTCATATCTTTTCTACAAGTAGCTAATTTATTAAATTGTTTATCTGCAGTTGGAAGGAAAAAGTGGAAAGTAATTACAGGTGAACGAAGTGCAAATAAGAAGTTTTTTAAAACTTTTAAGGGAAAAATAGTTGTCAAACTTCAGAAGTATTCTGACTGTATTGTTTGCAATTCGAACAATGCTGCGTTAATGTGGAAATCATCATTCCCTGAATACTCTAAAAAAATTAAAATTATTCACAATTTTATTGATTGCTCGCATATCAATAGCAGATATATTCCTAGATCAGGGAATAAATTACATATTGTTATTGTGGCAACATATAGTTACTTAAAAAATCCTTTAGGAGTAATAAAAGCATTAAGCTTATTAAGTGAGAGGGAAAAGGCGCAAATACAAATTAGTTGGTTTGGAAGAAAAGAAGAGTCAATAGGTAATACAAAAGCTTACGATGAGGCTGAAAATTTAATCAATGAAAATAATTTAAATTCTTCTATGTCTTTAAATGAAAGTAGTAGAGATGTATATAATATTATGAATAAAGCTGATGTTATAGGCTTATTCAGTGAATACGAAGGATTTCCAAATGTAATATGTGAAGGTATGATGCTTGGTAAACCAATTATAATGAGTCGAGTTTCAGATTATAAAGATTTAGTTGATAATTCTAATGGATTTTTATGTGATTGGAATAATATAGATTCAATTAAAGATGCGTTTATTTCTTCATTGAAACTTTCAATAAATGAGCTAATTGATAAGGGTGAAATGTCAAAGTTGAAAATCAATTCTTTATTAAATGATGAAAAAACTTTTGATAAATGGAATTCTATAATATTGAAATAACAATGGCTTTTACGATCTCTAACTGCCTGTGATTTTAAGAGCTTGGTTGATTCTGATGTTGTTAGATGGCTAAGTCTTGAAATCTATAAAGGGTTTGATGAGCGATATCTTCAGCGTTATATAAAAATAAATTATGCAATTTCTATGGGTATAAATAAACTGTGGATGCCAAACGCTATCTGGTTTGCCCTAAAACTTAGGGTCATACTTAACGATAGTCGAAACTCCTTGTCTAATGGTCAGTTTGTTCTCAGAACTAGCAAGGCTAGTAAGAGCAAGAAAGTTTTGATGGTGAGGGGCCTAAGAAATAAGACTAGTGACATTATTACATTAATATTAGATGAATTTTCTTGAGATCATCGAAGTACAATCAGGGAAGTTTCGCTGGATATATCCTTGATCATTAAAAAGTGTTTCCTAAAGCCTTAATGGTTACAAATCAAAAAGCATCAAAGTTAATTACTTTGATGCTTTTTTGTTTTGGCGGAGAGAGAGGGATTCGAACCCCCGGTACCTTGCGGTACACATGCTTTCCAAACGAAGTTTTCGCCTTCTTTGTTTTTCCTTTAAAATAGCCTAATCCCAGTAGTGGTGTGCTGTAAGGCTCTCTTACAGTGCTTTGTGTTACTTCGCTTTTTTCGTTATTAAAGAAAGATAATGTACCTTTATGCATTAAATGTTACACCTATGTTACACCCAGTGCAAATTTATTAGGTATTATGGCTTCTGTAAAATTCATTTTTAGGAAAGATAAAATTTCAAATGATGGAACATCTCCAATTCATCTTCAGATAATCCACAAAAGAAGTAGAAGGGTAATTGCAACAGGGATTTCTGCTTTCTTAAATAATTGGGATGACAAGAATGGTCAGCTTATTAATTTCCAAAAAAAGGAAAAGTATATTGTAACTAAAAAGAACTTCTTACTTAAGAAACTTTTTATGCAAGCTGAAGAAGTTATTATTGATTTTGAAACCAGTGGAGAAGCTTACACAGTTGACGATGTAATTGCTAAATTAAAAGGAGTAGAGTCAACCTCTTTCATAAATTTTACAGAAAAGACAATTAAGGAGCTTCTTGATCAAAAAAAGAATGGGAATGCTCGTGTTTATAGATGCCACCTTAATATTGTAAAGAAATTCGTTAAAGAGCAAGAGTTTAGTTTCGATCAGATCACCTACAAATGGCTGAAATCTTTTGAAACCTATTTAATAAGTAGAGACAATAGTATAAATAGCATTTCATTTCAAATGAGAACTTTGCGTGCCATATATAATCGTGCGATCAAAGAGAAATTGGCTAAGAAGGATAGCTACCCCTTTGATGATTATAAAATCCAGAGTGTTAAAACACAAAAGCGAGCATTAAAAAAAGAGGATATTATTGTAATTCGAGATTTAGTTCTTGATGATAAAATTGCCGTGGAAAGAGCTAGGGATTTATTCATGTTCAGTTTCTACTGCATGGGTATGTCATTTATTGATGTTGCGTACATGAAAGTTGAAGATATTCGTGATGGAAGATTATATTATTCTAGAAAAAAAACTTCTCAGCAATATAATTGTGAATTGCTGCCACCTGCTTTAGAAATAATTAAAAAATATTCTGATTTGAAAAATCCCAAGGAGTATGTATTCCCAATAATAGATCCGAATCATCCTGATCCCCATAAGAGTTATCTCTCTCAAATGCAGAAAACCAATCACAAACTAAGGGATCTTGCGAACCTGATTGAATTGAACATACCCCTCACGTCCTACGTCGCACGTCACTCATGGGCAACTATTGCTAAGCGCTCAGG
Source organism: Ancylomarina sp. (assembly GCF_041555295.1). Lineage (NCBI taxonomy): Bacteria > Pseudomonadati > Bacteroidota > Bacteroidia > Marinilabiliales > Marinifilaceae > Ancylomarina > Ancylomarina sp. The sequence goes on from NZ_JBFFKR010000017.1 coordinate 16,433, forward strand.
TGTTCCAACGGCTGTCATTTCCGAAGGACTCGGGCACACCACAGAGAAAACAACCCAAATCTATCTTGATAGCTTCGAAAACGAAGTTTTAGATGCTGCTAATAGGTTGATAACGCTCTAAGTAAATCGTTAAGGCTGTTTTTTTTTGAGCACATCAAGTTGTTTATTTATTGTTTCTTTTCGGATTATGATGAGAATTTATTAAAACCTATTAGGTTTACCACAGTGATGAAAAAAAAGGATAGGTAATAAAAATAGGAAAGAGATCTATCGATGATGGGTCTCTTTTTCTATGAAAGAGAGTATGGAAATGAAATTGTTGTATTTTTTAAAATATTCCTAAATCATATAGATTAAAAATTAATTGTGGGATTTTTACTGGTTAACAATAATAGTATTGTGTTTTGCTCTTTTTAGTTTATATGCATTTCAAGTTTATGTCTAATGAAATCTTTGCTAATACTTTGTTCTGTGTGTGTTTATGGTTTTTTGATTTGCCGTTTTGTAAATTTTACGCAATCGTTGTAGAGGGTTTGTTATTAAGCATAATTAATGTTGTGTATTCTATGTCATGCTATATTACCTTGCTTTGATGGTCTAAAAGTTTTTTCTACATTCGCAAATCTTAAGTTGTTAATTTTTGTGAATAACACACTCTAAAGGCAATAAATATAAGGGATGAGAACCATTTCCGATAAAACCATTCTTCTCGATAATAATGAAACACTGAGCTATAATACTCTGTTTAATGAGATGTATGCTGGCTTGTGTAAGTTTGCCGAACGCTTTCTGATCGTTTCAGCGGATGGAGAAGATTTGGTGCAGGAAGTTTTTTTGATATTATGGGATAAGTTTGATGATTTTGAGGCTTTAAACGCCATAAAAGCTTATCTCTACCAATCTACTCGAAATGCGTGTCTGAACCAAATACGACACGAGAAAGTGAAAAAGAGGTATGAGGCTGAACAAGTGTATCATCTTGAATCAGAATCCTTTTTTTACCAGCAAGTAGTCGAAGAAGAAGGAAAGAGACTGATTGCACAATGCATTAGTGAACTGCCACCACAGTGCCGAAAGGTATTGCAGCTTAGCATGCATGATCTTAAAAATAAAGAAATTGCTGATGATTTAGGTATTTCGATCAATTCTGTAAAAACTCAAAAGGCTATTGCCTATAAAACTCTCCGTTTAAAACTTCAAGGTGCCTTTGATATTCTGATGATTATCAGTGGTTTTTAGTTTTTTTTTATTTTTTTTAACTTTCTCTTCACCCAGTTTTTCATTTATGGTGTTCTTACTAGACAAGAACAGAAAAATGAAGGAAACAAAAGAACATATTTTACTCGCAGAATTATTAGTAAAAGAGGTTACTAATAAGCTTTCTGATGATGAAAAGGAGCAACTAAATCCCTTTTTGTTGGATGAAAATAAAAAGCAAATGATCGACTCAGCCCGAGAATCGATTATTCTACACTCGCAAAAAAAGCATTATAAAGATTTCGATATTGAAACTGCTCGCCAAAAAATTGAGTGGAAGATAAAATTTAAGAAGAAATCAAAAATGAGAAGGTTGTATAATGCAGCTCGTTTAGCAGCTGTTCTTGCTTTACCAATTGCAATTACAACTTATATGACTGTAACTTTTTTTGAGTTAAATGAAAGTCAATATGCTCAAGTACCTATAAATATTAAAAAAGGAGAAGCAAAGGCTATTTTGTATCTCTCTGATGGAAGTAGTGTTGATTTGGACACAAAAAAGATTAGTCAAATCGAAGAGGCAGATGGATCTCTTATTCTGAAAGATAGCACTGGCCTTAATTATACTAACCAGTCTAATGAGATTATTGATGCTGAAATTCAAGAAAATGTGGTGGTGACTCCTGCAGGTGGAGAGTATCAACTTACACTTTCAGATGGAACTAAGGTATGGATGAATGCGCTCTCTGAGATTCGTTATCCGGTAAAATTCTCTGGAGATAGTCGTAAGGTGGCTGTTTCAGGGGAGGTGTTTTTCGATGTGGCTAAGAATAAGGATAAACCGTTTTATGTGAGTGTAGGTGATGTTGATATTAAGGTGTTGGGTACTCAGTTTAATGTGATGGCCTACCCTGATGAGGAAAATATTGAAACAACGCTGGTTGAAGGTTCTGTTCGTTTAATGAGTGAAAGATTTGATAAAACACAGACAGAGGTTGATTTAGTACCTGGACATAAGGCTAATTTTAACAGATCAACCAAAGCTGTGGAAATAACGACAGTGAATACCGATATCTATACGGCATGGAAAGATGGAAAGTTTGTGTTTGAAAGTGCAAATTTAGATGATATCATGCGCAAATTGGAGAGAAGGTATAATGTGAAAGTGTTTTTTGAAAACCAGGATATGAAAAATCTTCGCTTTAGTGCCAGACTAAGTCGTTATGGCAATATAGAGGATGTCCTATATAAAATGGAGCAAACGACCAGTGTGAAATTTATTGTGAAGGATGATCATGTCATAGTCCGGAAAAAATACGACGAGAAATTTAGATAAAATTCATTACATCATAAGATGTTAGTTGATTGAAGCTTTAGTGTTGATTTGCTTGGCTAAGCTGTCATTCAGTATTTGAGAAATAAACCCAAAATTTAACCTAAAAAAAAACAGGAAATGCGACAACATTTCCTGCTTGAATCAAATAAAGTATTCCATAAGGAATACAATGTTTAATCTTTTCGAAACAAATTTATGAAAAAACTCGCTACGAGTCAAGTTTTCCCTCTGGGGGAAAGGTTGAAACGAATGTTAAGAATTATGAAATTTACGTGGATTATACTCCTGATTACATCATTTCAGTTATCTGCAAGTGTTTATTCTCAGCAAACTAGCTTTAATGTTAGCTTTAAAGGAGCAAGCTTGCAGGATTTAATGAATGAGATAAAAAAAAGTAGTGAATTCGACTTTATTTATTCTCAGGATGAAATTGAAGATGTAAAGATTAATGATGCTGATTTTAATGGTTCAGGAGTGGAAGAAATTCTGGAACGTTGTCTGGAAGGCTCTAAAATCGATTATAAGATTGAAGATAAGGTGATTATTTTAATGCCTTCGACTCAAAAAAATAATCAGCAGCAAGATAAAAGACAAATAAAAGGGACAGTTGTTGATGACACTAAATTGCCTTTGCCAGGTGTTTCTGTTGTTGAGAAAGGAACAACCAATGGTGTTTCTACCGATTTTGATGGAAATTACAGTCTTGAAATACCTGCTGCAGGGAATGTTGTCTTGGTTTTCAGATTTATTGGTATGGAACCTCAGGAAATCGTTGTTGCTGATCAGACTGTTATTAATGTTGTGTTAACAGGTTCTTCTGAGCAATTGGCTGAGATTGTTGTGACAACTGGTTATCAGAAGATCGATCGTAAGCTGTTTACGGGTTCGGCTACAGTATTAAAAGCAGAAGATGCTAAAGTTGCAGGTGTGGCTGATGTGGGGCGTATGCTGGAAGGTAAAGTAGCGGGTGTATCTGTACAGAATGTATCAGGAACCTTTGGAGCTGCTCCAAAAATCCGTGTACGTGGTGCTTCTTCTATTTACGGTGATACCAAACCTTTGTGGGTTGTTGATGGAGTCGTATTGGAAGATGTTGTTGACATTTCTCCTGATCAATTGTCTTCGGGTGATGCCTCAACATTGATCTCTTCTTCTGTTGCAGGTTTGAATGCCGATGACATTGAAAGCTTTCAGATTTTGAAAGATGCTTCTGCAACAGCTCTTTATGGTGCCCGAGCTATGAACGGTGTAATTGTGATTACAACCAAGAAAGGACATACAGGGAAAAATTCCATAAGAGTAAGTTCAGAGTTCACCATGAAAATGAAACCTTCTTATGGTGATTACGATATCATGAATTCTCAGGATCAGATGGCCATGTTCATGGAGATGGAGGATAAAGGATGGTTGAACCATGCAGATATGATGCGGTCTAAAGACGGTGGTGTTTTTCATAAGATGTATAACCTGATCGACTCCTATGAGAACGGTAAGTTTGGCTTGGAAAATACGCCTGAAGCCAGAGCCGACTTTTTGCGCAGATACGAAAGAGCCAATACCGATTGGTTTGATATTCTGTTTAAAAATTCTTTGCAGCAAAATCATTCGGTATCTTTTTCGGGAGGTTCTGAAACATCAAAATTTTATGCTTCTACCTCATGGTTACATGACGATGGATGGACCATTGCCGATAATGTAGATCGTTATACCATAAACATGAGAGGTGATTTTGATGTGACTGAGAAGCTTAAGATTGGTTTGCAAACTAAAGGTTCTATTCGTGAGCAAAAAACGCCTGGTACTTTTAACCGTACTAATGATGCGGTGAATGGAAATTATTCGAGAGAGTTCGATATCAATCCATTCTCTTACGCAATGAACACCAGTAGAACAATTATGCCTTATGGTGAGAATGGAAATTCGGAATATGTTCGTATGAACTATGCCCCATTTAATATCCTTGAGGAGTATAATAATAATTCCATTAATCTTGATGTGCTGGATTTATCTATCCAGGGTAGTGCAGATTATAAATTCAATAAGTACCTGAATTATAATTTTACAGGTTCTCTTCGATATGTGAAGTCGTCAAACGAACATCTTATTAAAGAGGGGTCAAATGTTGTGGCTGCATATAATGCAGGAGTTGATGATCCTGTTGTTGCGAAGGATAATAAATACTTGTGGACAGATATTTCACGTCCAAATTCAAGACCAATTTCTGTACTTCCTAATGGTGGTTTCTACAACAAGGAAAACAATACCATGAAGAACCTTTACTTCAGAAATATGGTGAACTACAACCGTACTTTTGACGAAATTCATTCTGTAAATGTTATGTTGGGTCAGGAATTGAAATATGTAGACCGTCAGTATGATTTTTCGAATGGATATGGCTATCAGTACAATAAAGGTGGAGTCGTTTTTACCGATCCTAATATGATTAAGGCAACCAATGAATCGGGATTCGCTTATTATGGAATGGAAGAATTCAGAGACCGTTTTGTTGCGGCATTTACCAATGCAGCTTATTCTTACGCAGGAAAATATACCATTAATGGTACCGTTCGTGTTGATGGATCCAATCGTTTAGGAAAGGCTAAAAGTGCCAGATATTTGCCTACATGGAACCTCTCGGGTAAGTGGAATGCAAAAGAAGAATCATATTTAACTGATGTTGAGTGGTTGTCTAACTTGTCTTTTAGAGGAACTTACGGTCTGACTGCTTCTATGGGGCCGGCTAACAATGCTACTATAGTATATCGAAACAGAATTACCACAACCCCTTACGATTCTGAGAAGCAAAATGCAATGTATATCGAATCCTTAGGAAACTCAGAACTGACTTGGGAGAAACAGTACGAAACCAACATCGGTTTTGATATGGGCTTATTCAGACGTATATCTATAAGCGTTGATGCTTACCGCCGTAAAGGATTTGATCTGATTGCTAATGTTAGAACATCCGGAGTAGGTGGAGAAGGCTGGAAGTTTGCCAACTATGCCGATATGATATCCAAAGGGATTGAATTCAGCTTGGGGTCTCAAAATATTGTGAGTGATGATTTCAAGTGGAACACCAACCTTACTTTTGCCTACAATAAGAGTGAGATCACGAACCTGAAGAACAATCCAATAATTTTTGATTTGGTGAAAGCCGAAGGGGGAGCCTTGAAGGGAGGACCAGTTCGCGGTTTGTATTCCATTCCTTTTGCAGGTTTGAGCGAAATGGGATTACCGCAGTTTTACGATAAAGATGGTAATGTAACCAGTGAGGTTTATTTCCAGGATAATGACATTGATTATTTGAAGTACGAAGGGTCAATTGATCCTAAGATTACGGGAGGTGTTTCCAATAGGTTCAAATATAAGAATTGGAGTTTGAATGTCTTTTGTAGCTATCAATTTGGAAATGTGATCCGTTTGTACCCTTCTTTCCATGCTTCTTACTCTGATATGGATGCCATAACAAAGGATATGAAGAACAGATGGCTTGTGCCTGGCGATGAGAAGCTTACTGGTATTCCGGTGATTGCTTCCAAAAGATTAAAAGACAAGTATGGGTCTGAATTGGAAGCGACCTATAATGCTTACAACTATTCGGATCAGAGAGTGGCCAAGGGTGATTTTATTCGATTAAAAGAGGTTTCTCTGGAGTATAAAGTGCCAAAAGCCTTCCTAAGCAAATTAGGGGTTGCTAGTGCATCGGTTAAGGCGCAGGGTACCAACTTGTACCTGTTGTATTCGGATAAAGCACTTAACGGGCAAGATCCTGAGTTCTTTGGAACGGGTGGGGTTGCACTTCCGGTACCAAAACAGTTTACATTCTCGCTTAAATTAGGATTCTAAAACGATAGAAAATGGACAAAAAAATATTATATATACTGAGTATTGTAATGGCATTTGGATTAATGTCGTGCGATAAGTATTTGGATACAACACCTGACAACCGTACGGTGTTGGATTCAGATGAGAAAGTTAAAGAGCTGCTTGCGAGCGCATATCCTGAAACAACCTACGGATTGTTCTGCTATTCCATGTCGGATAATATTTCCGATATGGGCGATGGGAACGAAATGTTCCGTAATAACGAACAGGGCTATTTCTGGGAAGAATTTACCGATACAGATCAGGATTCCCCAACCATGTATTGGGAGTCTGCTTACAAAGCCATAGCTCATGCCAACCAGGCTTTGGATTTTATTGAAAGCAAAAAAAATGGAGAAGAAATCCCCGCAGAATATCTGCCCTATTATGGGGAAGCACTTTTGGTAAGAGCTTACAACCATTTTATGTTGGTTAACTTGTGGGGAAAACACTATGATCCTGCTACAGCAGCTACAGATTTGGGTATCCCTTATGTGACCGAGATGGAAGATGTTGTATTCAAAGACTACAAGAGAGAAACAGTTGCCAAGGTGTATGAGTTGATTGAAAATGACCTGAAAGAGGGAATTCAATTTATTCAGGATAATGCTTATGATGTGCCAAAGTATCACTTTAATATAGCAGCAGCCAATGCTTTCGCTTCTCGTTTCTACATGTTTAAGGGCGAGTTTGGAAAAGTAGCTGATTATGCTACTACTGCTTTGGGAGGAAATGCTTCGGCCAAGTTGAGAGACCTTACCGGGAAATACAACCTTATGGACTTAAACGAGAGGGCGGCTGAATATTCTAAGGCTACCGAGCCTGCCAACCTGATGCTTACAAGTAACATCACTTATAACTTTAATTTTTTCCAGGGGCTTCTTCGTTACCGTTTAACCTATGATCTTTATAAAAGTGTATTCGATAAAATTTTTGTGAAAGAGAGTAGCAATCATACATGGGCTCAAAGTTTGGTTACTGTTAGCGGGGACGGTCATGTGATTTGGAAATGGGGCTATTTCTTTAAAAAAATGGATGTGAATGCCGATATCGGGCTTTACTACGGTATGACTCCTAAAATTGTTGCTGAAGAAGCGCTATTTAATAGAATTGAAGCTAATGTCATGCTCGAACACTACACTGAGGTGGAGCAAGATCTGAATCTGTATTTTGAAAATAGATTGGTTCCTTTTACTGATGAAAATAAGGTTACCGAAGCAAAAATAATGGAACATTTCAATAACGATTCAAAGGCAGATTCACCTTTGAACCCATGGTATGAGTTGGATGAAAAACAACGTGCTTACCTAAATTGTGTGATACACACTCGCCGAAGAGAATTTGTGTATACGGGTTTGAGATGGTTTGATATTCGTCGTTTCAATATAAAGGTAATCCATGAAGTTGAGGATGGTGAAAAGGTCGTATTAGAGACAGATGATGCGAGAAAGGTATTACAGATTCCTACTATGGCTCAGCAATACGGACTGGAAGCAAATAATCGATAAACGGTACAAAAATGAAACGTCCATGATTTTAGAAACGAAGTTCAATGAAACTAATTATTAATCCGATACTTCGGGGCACACAAAATAATAATTATAAAATCATGGTAAGTTTATCCCGCTAGTTATTGGGATAGCCGTTAAATACAAATTATAAACAGATGAAAAATATATATAGATTATTATTTATTTCATCCCTGATGTTTTCTTTAATTTCATGTGATAAAGAAGATGCATTATTGGATGAATCGGTTGTGGTAGTTGAAAAGGGCCACCAAAACGACTTGGATAAGTGGATTTATGAAAATCTGACAAAACCTTATAATGTAGAAGTAAAATACAAGTGGGATGATTCAGAAATTGACAATAAATTTCATGTAACTCCTCCTTCCATAGAAAAGGTTCAGGAATTCCTTGAGGCGTATCTGAACATTTGGATCAAATCCTATGAGGCAGAAGCAAACCCGGATTTCTTGGAACAATACATGCCTAAGTTACTGGTGCTTGCGGGAAGCAAACAATACAACGTCGATGGATCCTGGACTCTTGGTCTTGCTGAAGGAGGCCGTAAAGTGACCATTTTTGATCTGGATGAGTTTGCAGAGGTGGATGCGTACAGTTGGGATACACCGGAAGAGATACTCCTTAAAAAGAAGAAGGCTGTTATTGCTGCATTCCATGTTGTGCATCATGAGTTTGCTCACATTATGCACCAAACCAAATTTTACACCTTGGATTTCAAGGGAATTTGCAAAGGCGATTATACAGGGAACTGGATAGATGTGAATGCAAGTACAGCTCGATTGAGAGGTTTTATCACGCCCTATTCTATGTCGGAAGAGAATGAAGATTTTGTTGAGATTGTAGCTGGAATGATGGATCTGGTTTTAAACAGCAACGTGCCACTTTTGTATGAAGATATTCAGCTTAGAGATGAGAATGATGTGTTGACTCTTGAGAAAGGTGAACTGTATTTAAGCGATTGGGAGAAGGAGCTTCACGAGTGGGCATGGTCATGGAACTCTGATTACACAGGGAAGCAGACCACCCCTGAGGCAGTGGAAGCTTATCACAAATTCAATGCAAAGGTTGATATTATTACCACTTATTACAAAGAAAAATGGGGTATCGACTTATATAGTTTGCAGAAACGATTAGAGAAGGCTGTAAACGAAGTTGTTGTAATTGAAGTAGAAGAATAAATATTGTCAGACGAAACGAGCCATGAGAAAGTTTTTCTTAAAGAGGAATGTTTTTCTCATGGTGACTTTCTCCCTTCCGATAATTATTGGTAAGTAAAGGGATGACATTAATAAATAATTTTAGACAAATGAAACGAGCCATCCCGATAAATAGGGACAGAGAAGTATGATTCTCATGGCGACTTCCATGTGACCTTAAATTAAAAATTATAAACAAATGAAAAAAATATTATATGCATTGGCCATGCTTGTGGTTTTCTCATCCTGTGAGAAGGACTTTGAGTATGTTTCCGATCAAACGGTAAGCGAAAGAATAGAGGAATCCAAGTCGAATTTGACCAGTCTTTTATCAGAATCAGAGTTTGGATGGAAAGGTGTTGTTAAAGGAGGTGATGAGAAAACAGGCGGTAGCTTTATCGCTTTTAAATTCACTCGAAACGAAGGAGAGAATAATGGTACTGTTTTAATGAATTCTGGCTTTGAAGAGGCAACATCAGAATTTAATATTAGTCATCAAGAGGGAGCTCTTTTACAGTTCAATACGCCCAATGATGTGCTTTACTGGATGATTGAACCACGTAGATGGGCTTCTGAAGGTTTGGGTGGTGAAATGGAGTACATTTTCATGAAAGAGGAAAATGGAAATTTGGTTTTTCGCGGCAAAGAGACTGATGGTGACTTAGTGCTTGAAAAAGCAACAGAGCAGGATTGGGACATGAGCACTATCAAGGCAAATTTTGATAATTATAAAGCTCAATCGATCTACCGATACAATGTTATTCGTGTTACAGGTGGAATCAATGGAGCTTCGGTTGAGAACCCGTTTGATATTCGACTGGGAAGTGCAGGATGGGAAATCGAAGGTAAAATAGAGTTTGGCTACAGTGCTACTTACAATGTGGACGGTGAGGATATTGAACAGATGCAGTCGACTTATATCTTCACGCACGAAAGCATTATGCTATCCAATCCTATCGCTGTTGGCGGGGATACGATTACCAAACTGGTATTTGATGGGCAAAATGATAAATGGGTGATTGGTGATGAAGGTATTGTTGGCGAATTTATGAGCTCTCGTCTACCTATCTACGCTCAATCAGGTGTGGTGGATGCTTTGTTCGAAAAATCATTGTCGACTGCCGATCGTTCTGGTACGAGAGGGATGCTGCTCAGGGCTTATGGCTCGGAGGGACCTATGTATGACTATGCTACGAGTGCCTTGGATAACAAAGTTGGTCCTGGTGTTAGCAAATTATTGGCCGTGATGGGCTATGTTACTCCCGAAGGAGAGAATCTGGGCGATGGATTGGTGTTTGCAACTCGCGATAAAAGTAGTTATGCATTTATCCCCGTAGATTTTGTGAAAATAACGGAAAATTCTTTCAAAATGGTACGTCAATCAGGCGATGTAATCACCAACATAGACGGAGCCGCTGATATAATTGCTACTGACGTGGATATCAATGCTTATCTGGACATCCTTTGTTCTGAGCAGGGATGGAGAATGGCTTTGGATTATTTCAGCTTTGGAATGTATCAGATAACCACTTTTCAACTGGCTAATATTGATAATCCTTTAAATTGGTTTGAAGCCACTGTGGTTATGGTAGCAGATTAACTTACCGACCTGTGAAAACTTAACATTGGTATCATATATCCTGTTGAGAAAAATAAACTTACAATACCAGTTCGAAAATCTATTTCGAGCTGGTACTGTACCGCTGGAAATATAATTACTTTGGATTATGGAAGTAGAACCTCTTGCTTGGATTTATTTTATGTAAAGAGGTTTTCCTTTTAGTTTTCTAATTTTCTGTTGATTACTTTTTCAGCAGTTTATCTCGTTGTGGTATTAAGTTTTCTTAAATCTGTTTAGTATGAAAAACGATTATATAGGGCTAATATTTGAATGTCCTCTTTATATAAAAGAACGTGAGTGTCCTTTTCAAATGTTTCGAAAGGAAAAGGATGCTAGGAAACGGATTAGGATGTGGGAGGATATGGGCTCTATTGATTTTTCCGATAAACTAAAATTCCATGAGCATTGTTTTAAGAAAAATGAATCATAAGAGAAGTATCTCCTTCAGATTTCTGAATAATAGCTTTCATACTAGCATTTCGGGAGTTCCCTGAAAAAGAATATCAATTTCATTTATTGAAAAATATGATCTGTTACCAGGCGTAATTGTTTTCCAAATTATACCTGTGTAGGAGATCTGTGTCAAAATTACTGAACATGTTTATAATGTAACAATTTATAAGGAAGCCTTTTATGTAATATTATGGGCAGGGGATTGAGGTAAATATCTAAAGTTATATTTCTCCCTGTTTTGAAAGATCATGAGTCGTTAGTTGGTTGAGAGCCTTTCTATTGGGTTTCCCAAATTTAGAAGGGCTCTCTTTTTACACATGTTAAGCTCAGCATTAGGCTGTGTAGGACGATAGTAAATTCGATTAGTAAAATGAAAAACAAATTACTTTTGATAGGAGCGATTCCTTTATATGGGAATCTCTTTTTATGATTTACTGGCTTTGAATACTTAAAAGCCCCACTCTCATTATCCTGGGGACCCTATTCGTATTTAGAATATGGAAGGTTTTTTATAAAAAAAATGAATCCTAAAAACAGTTTCCCTTAAATTTTCCTAGCCTTAATAAGAGAACTTAACTTTAGTCGTATTCCAATATGTGAGTTTTCACCTAAAGAATTTTAATAGTGAAAAAAAGAATTTGTATCAAGCTTGGTTCAAATGTACTGACCAAAACCAATGGTGAACTGAATGAAGACCGTATTGCCGGTATTGTCGCACAAATAGCACAAGTAAGAGCACAGGGATATCAACCTATTTTAATATCGTCAGGTGCAGTTGCCACTGGCCGTAGTCAGATAAACTTATCCGATAAAATCGATACCGTTTCGGCACGACAGCTTTGGTCGTCAGTGGGACAAGTCAAATTGTTGAATATTTATTCCGCTCTACTTCAGAATTATAATATTGAATGTGCTCAGGTATTGGTTACTAAAGAAGACTTCAGAACAAGGGAGCACTATTTAAATATGAAAAATTGTTTGACCACTTTACTGGACAACAATATTCTTCCTATCGTGAACGAGAATGATGCCGTTTCTGTTACTGCACTCATGTTTACTGATAATGATGAACTCTCGGGATTAATCGCTGAAATGATGAATGCTGAGGCGCTTTTTTTGCTGACTAATATGAATGGAATTTATAACGGGGATCCCGAAAGTCCATCCTCTGAAGTTATCCGTATTGTTAATCATGATTTGAATCGAATACGAAAATACGTTTCAACAAAAAAATCAAATTTTGGGCGAGGAGGCATGCTTACTAAATGTTCTATCGCAAGTAGAGTGGCGAAATCAGGCATTCGTGTTCATATTGCAAATGGACATGCCGATGATATTGTCCTGAAACTGCTTGATGAGCCGGAATCCATTGAGCATTCTATGTTCGAACCGAGTAAAGGAACTTCAAATGTAAAAAAATGGCTGGCTTGTTCTGAAGGTTTTACCAAAGCAATTGTGACTATTAATCAGGGTGCAAAGGAGGCATTAACTTCTTCTCAGGCAACAAGCTTATTGCCTATAGGTATAACTGGCATTGAGGGTAAGTTCGAAAAAGGTGATATCGTTAAAATTGTGGATAATGAAGGAAACCCTGTTGGTCTTGGTAAAGTGCAATACGAGCTACAAAGGGCGGTGCAATATTGTGGAAGAGCAGGTGTTAGGCCTCTCGTTCATTACGACTACTTACACTTGTATTAAAAAATATACTGTAATGGATATTGAAATAATTATATGAGACAATTTTTTTAGGTTTTTGTCTCTAATAAGTTAATTCAATAATTTGGTGTTGTATTTACCTGATTTTATAATTATAATATTCAAGCATATGTGTTGTAATGTACAATTTGTAAAAGTGAAAGAAGCTTCACGTAAAATGGCCTTACTGTCCGATGAATTAATTAATAAGATTTTATCGCAGTTGGCAGAAACCACTCGAAACAGTATTTCATTTTTACTTAGTGAAAACCAAAAAGATTTGGATTTAATGTCTTCAAAAGATCCCAAATATGACCGTTTGTTACTTACAGAAGAACGACTTATTGGAATTGCAAATGATATTGAAAATATTAGAGGGCTGCCCTCATCGCTTGGAAAGGTATTGGATGAAAAGAGACTGGATAATGGACTACGGCTCGAGAAGGTATCTGTTCCTCTTGGAACTATTGGCGTTATTTATGAAGCTCGTCCCAATGTGACCTTTGATGTTTTTGCTCTTTGTTTTAAATCAGGTAATGCCTGTGTTTTGAAAGGAAGTCGCGACGCTGAAAATTCTAATAAAGCTATTGTTTCCTTAATAAAAAAGGTCTTAGAAGATAATCATGTGAATCCTGATATTCTTCAGTTGCTACCTGCCTCTAGAGAGGCGGGAACCGAATTGATGAATGCACGGGACTTTGTGGATGTTCTTATTCCGCGAGGCTCTCAGCAATTGATCAATTCTGTTCGCGAGAATGCCAATATTCCTGTTATAGAAACAGGAGCAGGGATAGTACATACCTATTTCGATCGTTATGGAGATCTTCAAAAGGGGAAGGGAATCATATTTAATGCTAAAACCCGTCGGGTAAGTGTTTGCAATGCTCTAGATTGCTTGATTGTTCATAAGGAGCGACTGAGTGACCTATATGAATTGGTGAACCAACTTTTGGAGAAAAATGTGGAGCTCTATGCTGATGAACTGGCCTACCCGGTTCTCCAGGGAAAATATCCTGAGGAATTGTTGTTCCCGGCAGATCCGGACTCCTTCGGAACGGAGTTCCTGGCCCATAAAATGTCCATAAAAACAGTGAAGCATTTCAAGGAGGCTTTGGATCATATTTACCTGTTCAGTTCCAAACACAGTGAAGCTATTGTGAGTGAAAACACCGAACGGATCAGGTATTTCTTGCAGGCAGTTGATGCAGCTGCAGTCTATGCCAACAGCTCGACAGCTTTTACCGATGGGGCACAGTTTGGTTTAGGAGCTGAAATTGGGATTAGCACTCAAAAACTTCATGCTCGTGGACCGATGGCATTGGATGAACTGACCAGTTATAAATGGTTAGTGCGTGGTGATGGGCAGGTTAGAAATTGATAGTGTTTGATAGTTTGTTTTACACAACTTCCGATTAATAATTGTTTCAAATAATAAAGTGATTTTCTCTTGGAAATAAAGAGTTCCGATCAATAAAAAGGATAGTAGGTCAGGAGTATTAGGATATAAAAACAATGTCACGGTTAGTTGAAGGTTGAGAGTTTTTCTGATGCATTTACCCTAAGTGCACAGAGAGACTCTCTTTCCAGTTTTCTGCATTTAATGAATATCGTTCGTACTGCTGCGCTTAATCATTGAAGTAATTGTATAATTCTTTAAGAGAATATTTGTTCCGCTCTGTGAGAAATAAGTGTATCAATAAAAGACGAAACCAAAAAAAAATGAAGAAAGATATCAATAAGATAGAACTTGTGTAGTTAATGTGGAACAATTAATTCTCATCCAACCAAATCCAGAAAACAATCACAAACTAAGAGATCTTGCGAAATTGATTGA
>NZ_JBFFKR010000018.1:0-30213 GCF_041555295.1 Ancylomarina sp.
AGCAAGCCCATTGAGTTTAGATAAGGATATTACAAATCGTGAAAGCTCGAATTGGAAAGCTGAGAATATTAAAGTCTCGTCTCATGGAGAAATTGAGTTCAATAATGATTATACTGATGTAATAAGTATTACTAGTGATGGCTACCTGAAAATTAGCATGGTAAGTTTCGGAATGACACGTAAGCTTTATTTCCGATCACAAGAAGGTCAACTTGATAAACTTTATTTTGAAGGAAATAACCAAGTTAAATTTGAGCCCAAAGGTCGTGAATGGATGCAAGAAGTACTACCTCAAGTGGTACGTAACTCAGGTTTAGATTTAAAGAACCGTGTTAATAAAGTATATGAAAAAGGTGGTGTTGATGCTTTTCTATCAGAATTAGAAGCAACTGACAGTGATTATTTCAAATCACGTATGGTTCATTACCTTTTGGATAACCACGACTTAGGAAAGAAAGAAAAAGAAAAGCTTTTAAAAGGTTTCCCATCTCATATCGATTCTGATTATGAGCTTTCTCAAATCTTTAAAAAGCACAATTCAGTATTCATAGATGACAGTATTCTTTCAAAGGAGTTTTTTAATAGCCTGAATCAAGTTTCATCAGACTATGAATTATCTCAGATTTTGAATTCTGTTTTCAAGAATAATGATTTAAACGAGGCAAGCTTTGAACTCTTCATATCGGCAATGGATGATATTGATTCTGATTTTGAAAAATCCAATTTAATCAAGCTGGCTATCTCAGAAGGAAAAAATTCGACCATAAAACTAGATCTTATTCTAAATAACTTAAAGAGTATTGATTCCGATTATGAAAAAGGAGTCATCATCAAAACTGTTATCAATGAGGAATTATTTGATCTTGATAATATCGATAAAATAATCGAATTGAGCAGAGAAATTTCTTCTGATTATGAGCATACTCAAATCATGAAAAATATGATTAAGCATAAGATGATAACACCTCAGAACAAGGCTAAATTCAAAGAAATGATGGATGATATTTCTTCAGAATATTCATATAAGGAGATACTGCTTGACTTTATGGAGTATGATAAACTGGGTGAAGAAAACTTTGATTTTTTGATGGAGGCTTCAGATAAAATTTCATCCTCTTATGAACTGAGTCAACTTTATAAAATGATGTTGAATAGAGAAGATCTAAGTACAAAACAACAACTAACACTCATCGAAAAAGCAAGTAATATCAGTTCTGATTATGAATACTCATCCTTTCTGCTTGAAGCGGCAAGAAAGCTGGATTTGGATAATGAAAAAATTCAAAATGCATTGATTGATGCTACTCAAAAAATTGATTCGGAATATGATTATGGCAAAATTATGAAGGCCATATACTCTCATAAAAAAAATTAAAGATTCATAATTACGCTTTTCTAGTTAGTTGAGATTTCATGACTTTACGACCTCTTATTGTAAAGTCATGAAGTTTCTTTTATAATTAGCCTTTAATTAAATCTCAATTCGTAACTTCAAGTATTCCAAACTCTTTCATACTATGTCGCAATATTTGCGTTTTATCGTCATAAGTCCAGCTTTCGGAATACTTAGCTATATGCTTAGTTATTATAGTCAAATTGGGGAACTACCTTCTCTCCAAAAAGAATTTATTCCCTATATAACATCTGCGACTTTTGGCCTACTTGCTGGATTTTCAGCTATGGGTATAGGTAAGCTTCTCAATAAATTTGTGAGTTGGAAAAAGAAACACAGCTTTCGTTTTCTACTTCAATGTTTGGCTCTTTTTTTAGCGGGTTGCATTCTTATAGTTTGTTACCTTGAGCTTTTTGACATGATGCTCGGGACCAAAATGACCTATGAAAAGTTTTGGTTAGAATATAAAGACCAATTCTTAAAAACCTTACTTATTCTTTTCATTTTCGTCTTTATATATACCATTCTCGATTTCATGATTTACTCTTTCAACTACCTTAAGAGAGAAGAAATCCAATCTGTAGAGATGATTAACAATCAAATGAATTTGCAGTTTAAAGCATTAAAATCTCAACTTAACCCACACTTTCTTTTCAATTCACTCAATACAATTTCATCTCTACTCTATAAAGATCCTGAGAAGGCTGAAGAGTTTATTAGAAAGTTTGCGGAGAGTTATCGTTTTATACTAGATCAGAACGATAAAGCGCTTATTCCACTTGAAAAAGAGCTCGCCTTTGTTAAAGCATACAACTATATCCTCAGAATGCGATTTCAGGATTCTTATAAGCTTAGTGTTGATTTGCCTGAGATTGTACGAAACAGTTTTGTACCTCCCTTAAGTATTCAGATGTTAGTTGAAAATGCAATTAAGCACAATTTAATTTCTAAAAATTCCCCCTTAGAAATTAAACTAAAGTGCAAAGACAATTATCTGCATGTAAGCAATAACATTAACCCTTTACGCAAACAGGCTGAGTCCTTCCAAATTGGGATAGAAAATATAAAGAAGCGTTATGCCTTTTTCACAAATGATAATATTATCCTGGAAAAAACAGATTTCTTTACAGTTAGCTTACCCCTGATTACTGAAAATAATCGGCGTTTGAATTAAAAACCAATTTATATCTTAGAACATTACAAATGAACTAGCCACATAAACAAGGTAATGAAAACTAAATATCTCAACCAATCTCTATATCGAATATTTACCCCTTTAGTCGCAGGGATTTTTGTCTACATACTCCTTCTGTTGGTATTCGACCGTCTATCCGAAATCATCAATAATTTTCAGCCAGATGAATTGGGTTTTCTGATCTTAGTCAACTACATTTTATTCGAAACCTATAGACTTTGGATAAACGCCTTTGAAAAATCTAATCGTTTCATATCTGCACCATGGATAAAAAAGAGTTTCCTTTTTTTAGGAAGCTTTATAATTACTATTTCTCTAGTATCGGCCTGTTTATGGCTGTATTTCAACTATTATATTGGGATGAGTAGTTTTGGATCACAACTCATATCGCTGCTAATTGTTTTTATTCTAGTTGGGATTCTCTATCACCTTTTTTATATCAGCATTACCTTTCTCGATAAGCAAAACTCGCTCCTATTACAGAAAGAAGAGCTTAATAGAAAAAATATTCAGTACGAACTCGAGGTGTTTAGAAATAAGATCAACCCTGATTTTCTATACAATTCTCTTGAGGGCATTATCAGCTTAATCCGAAAGAATAATGTCGATCAGGCTGAGAAGCATATCGATTATTTGGCCTTATTCTATCGTAGAATTCTTGGGAACCGCTATTCAGAAATTATCAGTCTTGAAAATGAAATAAAAAAAATTGAACACTATCTAGCAATTCAGAACTATTTGTATTCTGGTAATCTATCTGTAGAATGGCAGCTGGCAACAAGTGCAAAGGAGATTATGATTGTTCCCAACACCGTTCTACAAACGATAAATCTGATTGAGCAAACCCAATTGGTAAATGCCAATACAAAATTAAACATCAGAGTGGAGATCGAAGATGAATACATTTGCTTTAAATATAACTCATCAGCTCGGTTAAAAGGAGACATCAAGCCTAATACTTTACTAGATGTTATTAATCATAGCATCAGCTTTTATAGTAACTTAAAAGCTATCTTTATTGAAGAAGATAAAATATGTATGGTAAAAATCCCCAAAATTGAATTGGAGAACCACCAAGCATAACAAAACAATAATCTAACGATCTCTTTATAGAGAATATATGAAATAATACGCAGTATGAAACGAGCCATTAATTAGGGTTTCCACTCCTAAGACTAGTATGGCAACTTACATGAGGCAAATTAAAAACAAATTATAGACACATGAAAGTCATAATAATTGAAGACGAAGTTTTAGCCGCAGAAAAACTTGAACGCTTAATCAATAAATACGATTCCAAAATTGAAATTATAGAACGTTTCGATTCTGTGAGTGAGTCGAGTATCTGGTTGGGTAATCCCGACAATAAAATTGACCTTATCTTTCTTGACATTCATTTGGTTGACGGTTTGAGTTTCGAAATTTTCAATCGAGTACAAGTTCAAACACCTATTATATTCACAACGGCTTATAATGAGTATGCTCTAAATGCATTCAAATTAAACAGCATCGACTATCTCCTAAAGCCAGTTAGTTTCGACGACTTGTTTACCAGCATGAAAAAGCTAGAAAATATGCGAGCCTCTCTTTCTTCAGAGCCAAACCTCAGAAGTTTCGAAAATCTAAGTCAGGTATTATCTAAAATTCAGAAGAACTATAAAACGCGCTTCATGATTAAAGTAGGTGAAAAACTACGTTCTTTCACTTGCAACGAAATAGATCTCTTTTATAGCGAAGGCCGTGATGTCTTTATTCTACTTAAAGAAGGCAAGCATTATATTATCGATTACAAAATGGAGGAATTGCAGGAACTCTTAAACCCTGATGAATTTTTCCGTATTGGACGATCATTCATTGTTAATATTAATGCGATATCACGTGTTAATATCCATTCCAACTCACGTCTGAAAGTCAAACTCAATCAGGAAACAGATAAAGAGCTTATTGTTTCGCGTGAAAAAGTGAATGACTTTAAAGATTGGTTCAGTGGAAATCAATGAGGTTAGTTATTCTGTAAAATCGTTTAAAAAGGATGCAAGCACTTTTCTATATAAAAGATGCTTGCATTTTTTATTTCATCTATACTCTGATCAAATAAAAGGAACTCTCTTCGAAAAAATGGCATCCTTTTCTTTCAAAAAAACCTCCTTTCAAAAGCAATATTCAAGAAATTGACGTTTTCACTCCATTTTCAATATTTACGAAAACGTTATCATAATTGGATAATTATCAAAACAGCCCTATTAATGATAATTTTCTCTAATAAACTTCTCTAGCGCAAACATTTTCGGGGCATCCCGAAACCGTTTGTATTGAAAATAATTGCAAAAACAGCCCTCTCAAGCAATTTTATCTAGATCATTTCTAAGATTACTTCATAGATTTACAATGTCAAACGAAACCACTTAAAGCGTTTGACAAAACAATTAATTATTAACCAAAATTTTTAAAAGATGAAAAATTTAAAATTGAAATTGAAAGGATTGGCCTTAGTCGCCCTATTCACATTAAGTTTAAACGCTGCCTATGCTAGCGGAAACATTCGTATCAACCCATATTTAAACACCGACTATTCTATTGTGTCTGTATTTAATACAAGTACAACAGATCTTAAGTTGAAAGTTTACGACGAGGCTGGTCATGTTTTTTATAGCGTAACTGTAGAAGCAGAAACCAACACACAAAAACTTTTCGATCTATCTAACTTATCAGATGGTAACTACGCCTTAGTTTTAGTTGGTAAAAACACTCGTGTAGAAGAAACCTTTCAGGTAGCAAGTAAAAAACTCCTTGTTACAAATGAATTGATGCAACTAGCAGAGAATAGAATTAAAAGCTCGATCGATGCCAACAGAAAGTAAAGATTCCGACTACTGCGGTGTTTGCATAAAACATCAACATTTATATAAGTGTATCCCTCAACAATAAGAGATACACTTATTTTTTTGCCCAAAATCCACACATCCCTCCTTAGCTCAATCTTCTCAAAGTCAAGAATAGCATATTATTCAACACATATCAACAAAACATTTATCACTTTCTAATCTCCCATTTTTTGCTATTTTTGTACAGCTTCGATCAGTTTCGGGAATTTTAAACTCTCAAAACGACCGAACTACAAAAAACAAATTATACTGAATACAAATATTAACTGTCTTTAGACCAGCTAAAACGATTAGAATGAAAAAGTTATCGATTTTCGTATCACTGTTCATGTTGTTAGCCATTTTTACAGCTTCAACTGCCAGTGCATGTACCAATTACCTTGTTACCAGAGGTGCCAGTGCCGATGGTTCTAACATGATTACCTATGCCGCTGACTCACACGTTTTATACGGTGAGCTTTACTTCCGTCCTGCAGCTGATTGGGCTGAAGGTACTATGATTGATGTATATGAGTGGGATACTGGAAAGTACTTAGGTCAAATTCCTCAGGTTGCACATACATACTCTGTAGTAGGAAACATGAATGAATTTCAGTTGGCTATTGGCGAAACCACATGGGGTGGCGTTGAGCAATTGGGTTCACAAGAAGGTGCGCTTATCGATTACGGTAGCCTTATTTATTTAGCTCTTCAGCGTTCTAAAAATGCTCGTGAAGCGATAAAAGTAATGACTGAATTAGTTGAAACTTACGGTTACTATAGCTCAGGTGAGTCTTTCTCTATCTCTGATAAAAATGAGATTTGGATTCTTGAGTTGATTGGTAAAGGTAATGGCGAAAAAGGTGCTGTTTGGGCGGCTCGTATGATTCCTGACGGTTATGTTAGTGGACACGCGAATCACGCTCGTATCACAACTTTCCCTTTGGAAGGTAAAACGTCTATCTCGTCTGATAAAATCGACAAAATTTTTGATACTGACATAACAACTGTATACGCTAAGGATGTAATTTCTTTCGCAAAAGAGAAAGCGCTTTATCCTAAGGAAGGTAAAAACAAAGATTTTAGTTTCTCTGATTCTTATGGCCCTGTTGATTTCGGTGGTGCTCGTTACTGCGAAATGCGTGTTTGGACTTTCTTCAACCGTGTAAACGCTGATATGGCTGAGCATTTCGATTACGCTAAAGGAAACATTAAGCTTGATAAAAAAGGATATGCAACTAACCGTATGCCTCTTTGGATTAAGCCAGATCATAAAGTTAAACTTTCAGAGGTTAAGGATGCAATGAGAGATCACCTTGAAGGTACTGAACTTGATATGGCAAAAGATATGGGTGCAGGTCCTTTTGGTAACCCTTACCGTTGGAGACCATTAACATGGGAAGTTGACGGCGTAACTTATTGCAACGAGCGTGCTACTGCAACTCAGCAAACAGGTTTCTCTTTCGTCGCTCAGTCTCGTAACTGGTTACCCGATGCAGTAGGTGGAATCAACTGGTTTGGTGTTGACGATGCGGCTTCTACCGTATATTTCCCAATGTATTGCTCAGCAACTCGTGTTCCTGAAACTTTTGCTGTTGGTAATGGTAAATTGATGGATTTCACTAATAAGTCTGCATTCTGGGTATTCAACCAGGTAAGTAACTTTGCTTATACTCGTTATTCAGAGATTCACCCTGAAATTAGAGCAAAGCAAATCGCTCTTGAAGCAAAATATGAGAAATTTACAGCGATTATCGATATGGCTGCTGAAGGCATGATTAAGGCTGACAAGGCTGCTGCTATCGAATTCTTAACTGACTTCTCTTGTAACCAAGGTGACAACCTTACAAACGAGTGGAGAAACTTCTACGGTTACCTATTTGCTAAGTTTATGGATGGTAACATCAAAACTAAGGATGGTAACAATCAGAATCCTACAATGAAACAACCAGGTTACAGCGAAAAATGGAAAAAAGCTGTTGCAAACGATACGGGTGACCAACTTAAAGTAAAAGGTCCTTCTCATTAATCGAGAACTCACCCAATAGATATAAAAAAAGGAGGCTTCGGCTTCCTTTTTTTTTTTGCTCTATCCATCTACCCTTAACGTATATATTTCCCGCTGATTATGCAGATAATCGCAGATGAGAAATATATTGCATGTCCCAGTAAGAAATCCTAAAGGTCTAAATGAATACTATTGATGAGACCAGGGGGTTTTGACTTGCTTAACCGTGTCATTCTCATCGAGAACCTGAGGTACCGAACAATGAATATAGCAAGTCAGTTGAAAAAGGTTTTTATAACGAAAACTGCGATCAACAAAATTACAGATTTCTATTTCTGATCCATTTTCATTGATAAATTTATCCTTTCTGGTATAGCGAGTAGTGATGTGAAGTGATCGAGAATCGTCTCCTAAAAATTTAACATTTTTCACCTCCCAATTATTAGGCAAGTCTAATGCTAAGCGAATTAATTCTATGCTGTTCATACTAAATCGAATTTAAGATGAAACCTCTCTGGATGGGTATTAACAAAGATATGAAACAAAACAGACTCGTCAATAGGTGTATACTTGAAAATACTACAATGGCAAACAATAAAATTAATGGAGGTAAATTTTTTATAGGACTTGACTAAGTTCAAATCCATTCATACCATCAAATTGTAAAGGGAAACGCCAATGGCGTTTCCCTTTTTTATTTCTACAGCAAAGACCAATAGAAATACCCCCCTCTCTCCCATTGCAACAAACTGACAGTCTCAAATCACCCGACCAAAGCCATCATAACGAAAAACACACTGTCAAATAAAACCCCATAATTAAAGGCTTTACAAACACCTTAAGCGCCTTCGGAAAAACTTGACAGATTTGACAAGTAAAAATAAGGTGTATTTTACTTAATTTTAATAGTGCTCTAAAAATAGGTGCTGGAGATGAGTGGTTTTGTCTATCACGAAGATGGATAAACGATGGGTTAAAAGGAAACAATAAACTTCAATACAAATCAGAGCAAAGCGTTAGAGTTTCAATCTAAGGGATATTAGGATAGTCGTCGAAATAAAGACGGCACACATTCAAGCGTAAGTATCGAACTTAAAACGAATAATCTATGAGAGCAAACAAGCCGGAAATGGCAGCCAGCCTATCGGGCGGAAGGGTAAACTGTAAGGAATGCCTGTCGAATTAAAAAAGGACTCCCCGCCCGGATTGTGGAACATCCGCCCAAGTATCGGCATAGCCCGCCCGGTTTGTGGAACTTCCGCCCGAGTAGCGGTATGGCCCGCCCGGTTTGTGGAGCCTCCGCCCGAGCAGCGGCATAGCCCGCCCGGTTTGTGGAGCCTCCGCCCGAGCAGCGGCATAGCCCGCCCGATCGGCTGAGCTTCCGCCAAAAGAAATTAGAATCGAACCCGGAAAAACAAGCTATTTAGGATGAGCCCCTGTTTTTCAGTACTCTCTCACAACCGGAATTTATGTCCGGATTTATATGCATCTCTATTTTATAACCCAAACATGTTTTAAAATGTCGAGAAACGAAAGACTATTTAAAATACCGGAAGCCAGTCTTCTGGAACATGCTGAGGTGGTAGCTGAAATGTTCCCTACTGATGCAGCAGATTTCATGGCTTTGGATTCTACTTTTACAGTAGAATACGGAACCACAATTAAGAATGCAGTGGGTGCCGTAACAGCACTCAAATCGGATCAGGTGATTATTGACCAAATGGCTGAACTCACGCAAGACGTGCTGGATAGCATGGGCACCTGCAATACCGATTACAAAACCGTAGCCTACTTTGTACGCAAAGCCTTTAAAGACAATAAGGCTGTGCAAAATCAATTTGGTTTTAACGACCTTGCAAAGGTTAGGGATTCTCAGGCTAAAATGGTTCTTTTTATGGAAGAACATGCAGGCACGGCTATGGAGCACAAAACCGAGCTTGTAGCCCAGGGCTGCAACGAAGCACTGATCGACAAACTACATGTTGATGCCCTGAATCTAAAAACGGCGAACATTAAGCAGGAAAAATTTAAAAAAGAGCGGGGTGTCATCACTCAGGAACGTGTTCAGTTTCTGAATGAAGTCTACAGCTTGGTAAAGCCCCTAAGCGATGTGGCACAAATCATTTATAGCGATGATGCCGCCCATCTGGCGAAATACAGCTTGCCAAAACCCAAATCGTCGCAAAATACACCCGACGATTTAATTGAATCCTAAGCAGTACAAAAGAAAAATCCCCACTCAGTTTAGATGCGCTGAATGGGGCTCTTTTTTTTCTCAATCCATCTATCCTTAGCGTATATCTTTCCCGCTGATTATGCAGATAATCGCAGATGAGAAACATAGGGCATATCCCGGTAAGAAATCCTAAAGGTATAAATGAATTCTAATGATGATACCAAGGGGTTTTCACTTGCTTAATGGTGTCATTCTTATCACGAATCTGGGGTACCAAACAATGAATATAGCAAGTCAGTTCGAAGAGGTTTTTATAACGAAAGCTACGATCAATAAAATTGCAGATTTCTATTTCAGATCCATTCTCATTGAGGAATTTATCCTTTCGCGTATAGCAAGTCGTAATGTGGAGTGATTGAGAATCGTCTCCGGAAAATTCAAAATCTTTTACTTCCCAATTAACAGGCAAGTCTAATGCTAAGCGAATTAATTCTATGCTGTTCATACTAAATCGAATTTAAGATGAAACGTCTCTGAATAAGTATTAACAAAGATATGAAACAAAACAGGCCCGTCAGAACGACGGACCTGTTCTTTCTATTTACCAAAAAAACAAAACTATACTCATAAATATCGCCTGATAGCTTTGCTTTTCATTTTGTGATTCAGATATCTAGAAAGAGTATTTTACATGCAAGAGTAATCTTGTACTGCTTACAAGATCGGCATCAGCTACAGTACCATCTATTTGAGTTGTACCATAAGCAGCACCCGTATAGATGATTTCACCACCAAATTTCATTTTACCTGATAGGAATTCGATACGTGGAGAAATTTGGTATAGATAATCGATATTCGATCCACGACTATACACGCCAATAAACTTATCATCAGATCCTTTTGCCAAATCGTCTTCAGCACCTAAATTCTTACTATATCCCAGGTTTAAACCATAACGAACATTACCCGTTGTTGTAAACAAATCAGAGGTTAAATTCATGGTAGAGATATTGGTGTATTCGTAATCGCCATTAGCTTTCACATTTTTCACACCGTATCCGCCAATCATCACGAAGTTATACATGTTCTGACCATAGATTCCCTGAAGGTTCCACTTCAATTTCTTACCAGTCATACCTAACCAGGTATTGAAATAGTAACTCCCCAGTTTCTCATCTGTTTTTACACCATTGCTATTTACGGTAAGCGGCATAATTGTTTTGTAACCTGCAGTAAAACCTGCTTCTACTCCTTTTGTTAAGTTTGTCTTTACTTGAGCCGTAAATTCAGGAATACTGGCCTGCTGAGCATACTTTTCGCTAGCACCATCAGGTCCGGTACTTTTAAAATCCATTTCGGATAAAGCGGTAAAACTCAATGTGGTATTCGTATTTAGCTTACGAGTGTATCGCAACTGTGGCGCACGGTTCAATAATCCGAAAGGAAGACCAGCTCCCCAGTGCAAAACATGTGGATAGGCAGAAGGCACAAACATAGGATGCCAGAATTTACCCGCAATCAGTTGATCTTTTTCCCAATCCAATTTAATAAAAGCATGACGAAGACGGAACAAACCCGTTTTATCGTTTGATGTTCCTACAAAATCACCCTCAATTACTGCTGACCCTTGAGCTCCAAAGGCTTCGAAACCTGCAACAGTAGCGCGCAAACGCGATTGCACGGTTGTCATGAAAAACTCTGAGCGATCGTTCAAATCATTGCCCTCAGAATCAAACGATTTATTGGCAGGATACAAAAGGATAGCGCATTCACGAGAGTTGACTGTTTTACGTGTATCGAAATAGCTTTCTGCTGCAACGAATCCACTCAACTTTACACTTACTTTTTTTTCTTGTGCTTTGGCTGAAATTCCTGTTAGAATCAAGGCCACCATGCATATAAGATATCTATTTTTCATTATTTCCCAGTTTTATAGATGTTTAGGTTTGGATAATTACACGTGTACTTTTACTTCTTTCAATACGGGTTTATTCTTTTTCTTGTTCGCCGCGTATAAAAAAATTGACAAAGTCGCAAATGTAGTTAAAATGCCAACTGTATAAGCAATAGTATGCGAAACATGGAAACCTTCAGGAGCAATAAGAATGTAAGTTGTAACAACAGCCGTCATAAATGTGGCAGGAATGGTAGCGAACCAATGGCTGCGACCTTTAGTCACCATATACATGGCAGCCGTCCACAATACAATAGTGGCAAGCGTTTGGTTAGCCCATCCGAAATATCTCCAGATAATAGCGAAGTTGACTTGAGTCAATAAAAAGCCGATAGCAAACAAAGGAAGTGTAATCGCTAAACGCTGAATCAATTTCTTTTGAGAATAACCAAAAGAGTCAGCAATAGTCAAACGAGCAGAACGGAACGCAGTATCACCAGAAGTAATTGGGGCTGCAACAACACCGAAGATTGCCAATACACCACCAATTTTACCCAATAGGCTACCGCAGATTTCATTCACAACCCAGGCTGCATTGTGTCCTGACTGTCCCATGGTTTCGCCCAATTCGCGAACACCACCAAAGAAGGTCATGGCAGCAGCTGCCCAAATCATGGCAACAATACCTTCTGAAATCATTGTTCCATAAAAAATCTTTCTTCCCTGCGTCTCGTTGGTCATGCAACGAGCCATCAGTGGCGACTGAGTGGCGTGAAAACCAGATATGGCACCACAGGCAATCGTAATAAACAACATTGGGAAAACAACAAACTTAGAAGGATTGGCATGCATGTTGGCAAAATTGGTTGCCGTTAATTCTGGAATACTGTGATCGCCAAAGATTAAAGCACCAGCAATACCAAAAGCCATTACCAAAAGGGAAAGACCAAAAATTGGGTATATTTTTCCAATCAATTTATCAATTGGAATCATAGTAGCTAATATATAGTATAAGAAAATACCACCAATCAATATAGAAACATTAACTCCTGTTAGTCCGGTAAGAATGGCAGCAGGACCTTTTATAAAGACAACGCCCACAAGCACTAATAGAATAACAGAAAAGACACGCATGAATTTTTTCATCCCTGCACCCAAATATTTCCCAACCACTTCGGGGATACTGGCTCCACCGTGGCGAACCGAAAGCATTCCAGAGAAATAGTCGTGAACCCCACCGGCAAAAATACAGCCGACAACAATCCATATAAAGGCAATTGGTCCCCAAAGAGCACCAGCAATAGCTCCAAAGATAGGTCCCAAGCCGGCAATATTAAGGAATTGAATCAAGAAGATCTTCCTCCAGTTCATAGGAACGAAATCGACACCATCTGCTTTTGCAATTGCTGGCGTAACCAGGTCAGGATCGACCCCAAATTTTTTCT
Organism: Ancylomarina sp.; assembly: GCF_041555295.1. NCBI lineage: Bacteria > Pseudomonadati > Bacteroidota > Bacteroidia > Marinilabiliales > Marinifilaceae > Ancylomarina > Ancylomarina sp. Next base: position 12,976 of record NZ_JBFFKR010000018.1, read on the forward strand.
CAACAAATTTTCCGTAAATCAGATACCCTAGAATAAGGGCAACTATACTTAAAATAAAAGTTATCATACTCGTGTTGTTTTGTTTGTAAATAGCTCTTAGTAAAGTGAATCGAATCACTACAAACAAAACAAGCCGATTTGGCAGGAGCAAAAAAGGTAGAAAAGACCTATTTGTGAGACAGACAATACCCATTTCGTCATGGGTGTATTCACCCACATTTCTGACATCTAAATCCTTAGATGATTAACAGAGAGAATATTACGTATCTTATTTTGAATACATCTACACAGCAGAAAACGTTTGCGTAGACTAAAAAACCTTAATATTTGTAAAAAAAAAAATGCTTTTTCAGGGGGACAAATTAGGTTCCTTAATTGAGGGCTTATACTTCAATAATTCTATTTTTTACGGCATACATCACCAATGATGTCGAATTGGGACAGCCTGTTTTACTCAAAAGATTGGAACGATGACGATCAACCGTACGATTGCTGATAAAGAGTTTTTCGGCAATATCTGTATTACAAAAGCCTTCGCAAATCAACTTCAGTACTTCCAACTCTCGTTGGGTTAGTTTAACCACCTCGGTCTGAAACTGCTTTTGTTTCTTTTTATCCAGAATACCAACCAATAGTTCTTGTGAGAAATAAGTCCCTCCATTGATAACGGCCTGCAGAGCAGCAGTCAGGTCTTCAACACCCGAATTCTTTAGCAAAAAGCCCTGTACCCCGGCATCCACCATCTGATCGTAATATTCCTCTTCACCATGCATAGAGAGGACAATAATTTTAAGCTTAGGATAAAGTTTAAGCGCTTCACAGGTTGCTTCCAGTCCATTCATCTCGGGCATATTAATATCCATCAAGACAATATCGATAATCTCGTTGGCTGCCATATCGAGAAATTCCAAACCATTGGAAGCTTCACCCACCACTTTAATTTCCGGGATATCATTAAGTAAGAAACGTAATCCACTGCGAAACATTTTATGATCGTCAACTAAAGCAAGCCTGTATTCTTTCATCCTCTTCTTTTTTTTGGTATTTATAATTTCTCTTTGGATTCCACCTTAACCATAAGTACAGCCATCATACCTCCATTTACGGGGTTGCTCTTAATCTTATGCGTTCCATTTAAAGATCGAACCCGGCTCAAAATGTTGTACAGTCCCATCCCATTGGACTTCTCAGATTCCAATTTTCGAATGTCGAAACCAATTCCATCATCAATATAGATCAACTTCAGTTCATCGTCTTCGCGTGAAAGGTTAATTTCGATATTCTCTGCCTTAGCATGTTTAATCGTATTATGAATCAATTCAGTCACAACCCGGTATATCACCACTTCAACCTGTTCGTTGAGTCGCTCATTTAAATTCTCAGCATGAAAACTGATATTTATCTGCTCCGAAATCCGTAATTTTTGCGCAAAGGAATCAATGGCTTTCTCCAATCCGAAATCACTTAAAATATGAGGACTAAGATTATTTGAAATCTCCTTGATACTTACCAATGCCTCATTAACAAACTCACGGGAGACTTTAATAATACTTTCCTTTTTCTCTTTATCTTCGGTTTGCTTAAGAGCCGAAAGGTAAAGATTAATACTGGAAAGCAAAGGCCCTATTGAGTCATGCAAATCCTTAGCAAAGCGTTTCCGCTCATTTTCCTCGGTCTCAATTACCGCATTCAGAACCTTGCGCTCAGTTGCCTGTCGCTTGCTGATATCTCTTATCACAGCCAGTATCAACTGATCCTCTTCCAAATCGATCAAACTTAAATTCATCTCAACAGGAAAAGTAGAACCATCATGCCGTTTTTGAATGGATTCCACATTAATGGAATTTTTATGAGGACTGAGTGTATTCCAATATTGCTCTAAATTTTGATTTGTATACTTAGAGTCTAAATCAGCATAATTCATCTCTAACAAATCCTTATGACTATAGCCCAGTCTTTGACAAGCCGAGGAGTTGGCATCAATAATTTTTCCACTAAAGTCGTGAATCAAAATCTCGTCAGCCGCCTGTTCAATCAACGATCGCCAACGTTTTTCAGAGGCCTTGATCTGCTTCGCATCTTCCTGTATTTGCTCTTCGGCCAATTTTCGTTGTGTGATATCGGTTAGTGTGCCCACCATATTTATAGGTGCATTATCATCATCCCTATCCAAAATTTTACCTTTTCCCTTATACCACTTCCACTCCTGTTTTGCATTACAAAGGCGAAACACCACCTCAAAGGTTTCTGTTTTACCCTTTAAATAATCCAAGCGTTGGCCTTCTACTTTAGCCTGATCATCGGGATGCGTATGGGCATATACAAATTCGAGTGTATTTTTAACCCGATCGGGATCGTAGCCCAGGTTCAACCAAATTTGTTTACTGAAAGTCAGGCGTTCTGTTTTAAAATTGTGTTCCCACACCCCATCCGAATTGGAATCCAACATTCTTAGCAAGCGCGTTCTATTAACTTTTAATTCCTTATTAATGGCAAGTAATCTGTTTTCATTGCGTTTTCGTATGTATCGGGCATAAACAACAATCAAGACAATCAATAAAAGAAAAACAAATGTCAGTAACAAATAGGTTTTATTTTTCTCAAAAAACGTAAGCGGCAAATGAATAATGGTGCTCCCTTCAGGCAATTGGTCGGGTCTGATACCAAATCGCTGCATCTGATTGTAATCGAACATGAGGCTGTTGTAGCCTGTCGTTACCAGAGGAATCTTGTTGATATCCTCACCATTAATCACTCTAAAAGCAATTTGAGCTGCGAGTTTGCCCTGTTCAAAACCACTGGTTAGCATACCGCCTACAATACCCTCGTCCAAATAAAATACCCAGGAACTATAAATAGGCAGTTGAGTGGCCTCACGAATAATCTCAATATTCTCTTGGTATGAAATATAATTGCCCTCCTTATCCTTACTGAAATTCAAAAGAAGAATGATATTCGAATCATCCAATTCTTTCACTTTATCAACAAGCTCACCAATAGAGAGATTCTCTAAAAAAATCAGATTGACATCTGTTTCAATTTCGGGCCAAAATGATTTAATGTGATTACGATTGATAATGGCCGAAGTGGTCTGATTATCGTTTATCACAACCAAATTCTTCGCTTTAGGATGTAAACGTAAAGCCTCCTGAATGGTTCGCTTAAAATCGATGAATTCAGTTACTCCCGTCACATTAGTCATCCCCTCAATCAGACTCTCATCAAATTGATCAATAGAAGCAAAAACGACAGGAATATTCTTAAAATAAGTATTCTGATATTTTCTGGCAAACTCAAGAGCATTATTGTCTGAGGCAATAATCACCTCAAAAGGAATATTGTGATGTTTCAGTTCGTAGAGTTTGGCAAATTCAACCAAATAGGCAGGGTCTGAATTTCGCTTAGAATCCATATATTCAAATTGCACCTCCAAATTGTCGTGCTGCTCGAAAATAGATTGCATCCCTCGGGTAATATTATCTGTCCAATTCAACCCCTGATGATAGGAATGCAAAACCAGAATCTTTTTCTTACGTGCCCATGTTGGATTCGTTAGAAAAAGTAAACACAAAAACAAAAAAAGATAATGTTGAAATTTCATGAGACAGCTTCCTTTAGTCATACCTAATTGCTATAAAATAAAAGGACACAACAATTTCGGCCTGCGTAATTTACGAAAGCCCCTAATCAAAAGCAAATAGCAGGAATAGTGAATAAGGTCTGACAAATCGGTTCTTAAAACAGAAAAACACAGCATGAAGAACGGCATGGTTGAAATGAAATATAGATATTTCATTTATGAGTTAGATTTGATAAATTTAATGAGCCTAAATCAGTGCACAGGTGAAAATCAAGCCTTTTGAAAACGACACATTAAACTAATAATACAATGACAATAAAGTTTACAGCCATAGGAACGATACATACGCCACACAAAATAAAAGAAGGCATGCCCATTCAATCGATTAGTGCAAAGGGTATAAAAGGAAGAATTGAATTAAAAGAAGAGTACCTTGATGGACTATTGGACCTTGATGGTTTTTCACACATCATACTAATCTATCATTTTCACAAATCGGTGGGGTATAAATTACAGGTAAAACCATTCCTTGACGATAAGCTTCATGGTGTATTTTCAACAAGAGCTCCCAAAAGACCGAATGCAATAGGCATGTCTGTTGTGAAACTAATTAGTGTGAAAGGCAACAGTCTTGAGATTGAAAATGTTGACATGATAGACGGGACACCTCTTTTGGATATAAAGCCCTACGTTCCTGAATTTGACATTCATAAGATTGAAAAAGGTGGATGGATTGAGAAAAAGACAGGAAAACTTAATGATATGAAATCAGATAACAGATTTTAATTAAATAACTCTTGCTAATAAAAAACAAACACCATTTAAACGGGCGTGTATTCAGACCGTTGCCAGCAATGCAGGACTAATCAAAACATTTACAATTATGCAGAACAAAAGACTTATTTTAATTGTGCTTACTTCAATAATTCTATTGCTCATACCATTAGTAGCGATGCAGTTTACTGATGAAGTCAATTGGACACTGCTCGATTTTGTTGTAGCAGGGGCTTTATTACTCGGTACTGGTTTGATGTGCGAGCTTGTAATTAGAAAAGTTAACAATATCAGATACCGAATCGCTATCTGTGTCACTCTTCTGATAGCACTCCTTCTCATTTGGGCAGAACTTGCTGTCGGTACCTTCGGGACGATTCTCGGTGGACAGTAGATAGTATATTTAAGAAGCAAAACACTGCGGGTGTGGCAGGGAACGCAGGTATTTATCGACGAATCCTTTTGGAAAACGAATCAACTTCGATGCCGCTAATACATATATACCTACAAGCTTGTCCAGTCTAAAATACGGCTACAGGTTTGTTATTAAATTAAGCGCGAGCTCTTTTTATAGTGAATGTTCCTTTCTTCTAGATATTCCAGGATATAGTTAAAACAAGCCTCATGCTTACCAAGCAATTCCAGAGGGAAAACACCTTTTCCCGAAAACAAACCTTCTAAAAACAGATTGGCGGCAGCGGTAGCAGTATAACCGGTTGTTCTTGCCATCGATGATGTCTTGGTATCCTTACAATATTCAGCATGCAGATTATAAACGATCTCTTCTAATTGTCCATCATCGTTTTCTCCCTTTAAAGTCACTCTCATTACGGTTAATTCTTCTTCAGTTTCACCTAATTTCCATTCATTAATAAGAATTTTACTGGTAAAATCTAAAGGAGAAACCATAGTCCCATTAACGTCGACCCTTTCCTTACTAAAAAAACCACTTTCTTTTAAGACTCTCACATATTCAACATGACCTGGATAGCGTAAGGTTTTTTCTTTCATATTGGGAATATGAGGCATGGTGTAAATGATTGATCTCAACCCATCCGTGTTAAAAGATTCTAAAGAGCCAATCCTATCAAATTTAACATATTCACAATCTGTTAAAGGTTCGCGAACGACAACTTCTCCATGTTGCACATACCTGGCAGGTCGGGTATATTCCTCAATTACATCAATAGGCGAGAAAGGAGCCTTATAGCAAAAAGGCCATTTTTTTTCTTTTGGTAATCCTCCAACCAAGCATTCAAAATCAGTTAGTTCCATTTTCTCGTTGTAGTAGCCTAATATCAGATTATCCATTCCAGGAGCCACTCCGCAATCGACTATAGCTGTTACGTTTTTCTCTTTTGCCAATGCATTAAGTTCTAATGTGTTTTCAGGAGAAAATGCAATGTCTATAACATTCATTTCTGCCTCAATGATGGATTTTAACGCTTCGAAACCTAAAAAACCAGGCACTGCATTTATCACCAGATCATATGGTCTTATTACACTTTGAAGCTCCGCTTTATTGGTTACATCTAACAATTGAATCGTTAAACTATTGTGCTTCAATTTCACATTATCCAGCACGCTCCTACTTATATCTGTCAGTGTTACATGATGTTTTTTTGCCATATCTATTGCTATAGCACTACCCACCATTCCGGCACCTAATACAATTATATGATTCATATTAAATAATTTTAAAAGATAAAGTTGGTTGTTGAAGAATAAACAGAAAAAGTAGTTAGCTCCTAAATCTAAGTAGCTAAAAAAACAGGGTGTTTCACTGATGCAACCTATTTTATGGATCAATTTTTAATCAATCTTCCTTTGGCTTCCTTGGTAAGACCTCTTCAGGGAATGGGAAAAGAATAGTCGAATTCTTTTCAGAAGCAATATTTGCCAGGGTTTGATAAAGTCTTAACTTAATGGCTGAAGGAGATTGGTCAATGAGTTTTCCAGCCGCTAATAAGTTTCCAGCTGCTTGCTCCTCAGCAAGGGCAAGAATAATTCTCGCTCTTCGCGATCGTTCCGCTTCAGCCTGATTGGCCATCATACGTCTCATATTTTCAGGCAATTGAATATCTTTAATTTTCACATCAATAATCATTATCCCCCACTCCTTGGTTTCCTTTTCGACAATCGTTTTGATGTTTTTCCCCATCTCCTCACGTTTCGATAAGATGGTATCCAACTCCACCTTTCCACAAACATCTCTTAATGCAGCTTGTGCCAACTGTATAATAGCAAATTTGTATTCTTCTACCTCCAAAACCGCCTTTTCAGGGTTGTCAATTTAAAAAAATACAACGCCATCTATACTACAAGGCACATTGTCTTCTGTCATCACTTCCTGAGAGTCGATATTGATTGTAATTACACGGATATCTACAATTTGGATAGTTTCTATAATGGGGATTATCCATCTGAAACCTGGTTCAAGAATCTTAATATATTTTCCGAACCTGAATTTTAATGCTCTTTTGTATTCAAAAATAATACGAATTCCACTAAACAGGAATAATAAGATACCGAGACTAATTGTTAAAAGAAGATTCATAATATTTGTTTTTAGATAAAGTTCAAAGATCTAAAGTCAAAAACTTAAAAAGTTGAATAATTTAACAGCGTACTCAATCGATCAGAAAGCATCTTTTATGCTTTGACTACGAGGCCTATATAAATTTACAAAAAACGAAGAGGAGGGGCAAAATTAGTTTCTAATGAAATGCATGTGCTCCTGATACAATGAATCAACTTAAGTTGCATTTGTTACTTGAATCTAAGGACTGAAGAAAACCATTGCTACAAAAACGGCAGCAAAATATGATACTAAACGATATAATAATAAAAGACCTCATTTATCTTTAGAGTACAAAAACACCCAAAGTGATATTTGAAAATTCAGTTTAATTTTAGAATTAACTTGTAGCTGTATTTTAGAACAAGACTTAAAAAAACAAAGTTTACCGAGCTGCTTCCGAAAGCCTTAAAGATGCACAAGCTGCTGGTTATTAAATAAAAAATATCATGATTAAATACATCGCACTATTAAGAGGTATCAATGTAGCTGGCAAGCGGAAAGTGCTTATGGCTGATTTGAAAGACCTCTTTGCTAAACTGGGATTTACCAATTGCATCACCTATATACAAAGTGGTAATGTTGTATTTGAATTAGACAAAGAAGAGGATAATATTGAATTAGCTCATAAAATTGAAGCTGCCATTCTGGAACATTTTAAACTTGATGTTCCAGTAATCATAAGGAAAGCTTATGAATGGGAACAACTGATATCAGACAATCCCTTTTTTAAAAACAAAAGGATAAGCATAGATCGCCAGCATTTGACTCTTCTGGATGAAGAACCAAAATCAGATAAGGTTGAAGATTTGAAAAAAAAGGATTTTGGTATGGATCAATTCGAAATAATTGGTCAGCATGTTTTTCTTTGTTGTACAAACAAATACAGTGAAACTAAAATGACCAATGGTCTATTGGAAAAGAAGTTCAATTGCAAAGCCACGACACGAAATTGGAAAACGGTATTGAAACTTTTAGAATTGTCTAAATAAATTAAACTATCGTTTTACTGGCAATATTTTCACCCATAAACACAGCCGTTTCATAGCCTTTTTGGGTATTATCAATAAGGTCATCAGCTAATTTCACTTTTCCTTTTTCGAAGAATAAGACTAGAGTTGAACCTCCGAAAGCGAAATAGCCTTTCTCCTCCCCTTTTTGAACCCGAGAATTATCTTGGTAGGTTTGGATGATACTACCAACCATGGTAGCTCCTACTTCAGAGATAATGATATCACCAAAATCTTCAGTTTTAAGTGTACTGTAAGTTCTATAATTCTGACAGAAAATTTCCAAACTCTTTTTCAAAGCCATAGGAGAAACAGAGAAATATCTTCCTTTAATTGATTTTGATTCGGATATTAAACCACTTGCCGGAAAGTGAAATCGGTGGTAATCTGTAGGTGCCAAACGAACAATGACCATAGAACCATCGGCATATTTTTTAGTCAATTCTTTATTCTTAAGAAAAGTTTGAATCGTAAATTCTGAACCTTTTACAAAAAACGAAGAAATATCTTTAATAGACTGAAAAGCAAGAAGCTTACCATCAGCAGGTGAAACAACCCCATCTCCAATAGGCCTCTTTCCTACTTGCATTTTTCTAAAGAAAAAATCGTTAAAGTTGAGATAAGCCTTACTGTCAGTTATCTTATAATTGGATAGATCAATTTGATATTGAGAAATAAATTTATCAATCTTCTTCTTCGAAAAACGGCTACTCATATACCAGCCACCAAGCATGGTTAACATTTTTCGTTTAACCAGAGTATGAAGTGTTGCCTTTCCCAAAGAAGAATTATAAAGCCATTTTAACATGCCTTCGCTTGGAACGAATTCCTTAATAAGACTTCCACTCTTTCTATCAATATATCGTATCGTTCCCATAAATCTGATTTGAATGCAAATTTAATCGATTTCGAAAAATATCAGTCCTTTCTTTTCCATTTTATCACAATTTTATCCACTATTATATGGATTTCACCTCTTTTTACTACTTATTTATCTCTAAAACAACCTAATTTCATCTGAAACCTTCTTAAAGCTAAAATAGATTTGAAGAGATCCTTAGAAGCCCTATCTTGCCGAAGCAAACAGAAATAGCCTTTGATCTAAAAATTAGCAGAAAAAATATGATGGAAAATGATCAGCCAGATGGCAGAAAAAGAAAAGATATTAAAGTTGGATTAGAAGTTGAAATTGTACAAAAGCAAGATCAACGAAGTGGCAATTTAACAGAAGGTGTCATAAAACGAATTCTAACAAAATCACCCAATCACCCTCATGGTATAAAAGTGCAACTTGAAACAGGCGAAGTGGGACGCGTAAAGAATATTCTTGATGAAGAATTTTAAATAAAACATAGAAATCTATATTGAACCGTTATGCGTCTGCAAACGGTTTTTTTTTATGCCCTCTCCCTTATATTTAAATCGTCTACTTCACCATTTCAAAAAGATAAACAGTCATTATCCTCTTTTTATCACATCGATTTATCTTAACAAAAAAGAACTTTACTATATTTAATCTCATTAGAGTATAAACCACCCGTTTTTCTTCTTTCAATTTGGAGTAAGAAACGATCATACTCTTTTTTGATTTATGCTTATTAACCAAAATAAACAAAAGTGGATATTGAATACATTTTCGAAAACAATAGGCAATGGATTGCTGATAAACTCAAAAAAGATCCCGAATATTTCAAAAAACTTTCAGGAGAACAAAGTCCCGAAATTCTATACATAGGTTGTTCTGATAGCCGTGTAACCACGGGTGATTTAATGGGTATAGAACCCGGTGACATGTTTGTACACCGAAATATTGCAAACATGGTATCCAATACCGATTTGAGTGCCATGTCAGTCATCAACTATGCAGTTAGTTACCTTAAGGTGAAGCATGTTGTCATTTGTGGCCATTACAATTGTGGTGGTGTAAAAGCAGCTATGCAGTCTAAGGATATGGGGATTCTAAATCCTTGGCTGAGAAATATTCGCGATGTTTATCGTTTGCACAAAGATGAGCTGAATGCCATTGAGTTTGAAGAACAAAAGTACAACCGCTTGGTTGAACTGAATGTGCAGGAACAATGCGTGAATTTAATTAAGACTGCCGAAGTGCAAAAAGCCCTTTTACATAGTCAAATCACAGTTCACGGATGGGTATTCGATATTCACACAGGCCATATTATTGATATGAAAATTGACTTCAATAAAATTCTTAAGGATATTATGGAGATTTACCGTCTGGAATCGTAAATTCACTATATCCTACCAGATAAGTTAAACTTTATCCACGTTCACAAATAAGATAGAACAATGAGTTTATGGCTAAGACCTACTAGAATAAAATATAGACCATCGAAACTAAACAACAGTCGGTATAATCCAATAGCATACAAAACACGAGAAACTCACCAAGACCTGGTGAGTTTTTTTTATAAATATACTGAAGTGAATTTTTGCACTAAAAATCAGGTTACACTTCATTGACAAAAGAAGCAAATTATACAAACATCAGTTGAATGCATTCGTTCCCTGTTTTAACCGACTATTTTTCCACACAATCCCCAAATAGATGATAATAGTTTGTTTTTTTTCATCAATCATTTAATACATTCGCGCTCTATTTTTAAATAATCAGATATAATGAAGAAGCTTAAGGATATTGTGGTGATTGGTGTAGCTCTATTTGCTATGTTTTTTGGAGCAGGAAATTTGATATTTCCACCTCAGTTGGGTGTTGTGAGTGGCGATTCTTGGCTGCAAGCCATCCTGGGTTTCTTCACCACCGATGTGAGTCTATCAATACTGGCAATTATTGCCATAGCAAAATCAGGAGGCACATTTAATTCTTTTGCATCCAAGGTCGGTCCCAGGTTTAGTATCATCATGGGTATCATCATCATGCTAATTATAGGTCCCCTGTTGGCTCTACCCAGAACCGGAGCGGTCAGTTACGAGATGGGTATACTGCCCATATTCCCCGGCATTCCTCAATATATCTTTACTCTGATTTATTTTGGTATTTCTCTACTCTTTGTGATCAATCCCAAAGGTATTATCGACAAGATAGCTCTCTATCTGACACCTGTCTTGCTTGTCGCCTTGGTATCCATAATTGTAAAGAACATACTAATGCCCGATACCATTATGCCAGCTGCAAGATTAACCAACGTGTATACCTATGCTTTTCTGGAGGGCTACCAGACTTTGGATGGCTTGGCAGCAGTCATCTTTGCTGGTATTATTCTAATGGGCTTAAAGGAAAAAGGCTATACCGATACCTCATCACAAATAAAGATGACCATCAAATCTGGCCTAGTTGCCTTTAGTATAATCGGTTTTGTATATGGAGGTTTGATCTATTTAGGGGCTAATGGTGCCAGCAGTATTCCAGAAGGCATGACCAGAACAGAAACATTTATGACTCTTGTTGACCGAATGTTCGGACAGTACGGGGTATGGATGGTTGCTATAACAGTCATATTTGCTTGTTTTACCACAACAGTCGGTTTAACAACTACGGTTGCGGAATATTTTAGTGAACTGACCAATAATAAACTGAGCTACCGTTTTAACGTGATCACAATCACCCTGATTAGTTTTCTCCTTGCGAATTTGGGTGTTGAGCAAATTGTTTTCTTCTCAGGTCCAATTTTGAATATGATCTACCCTGCTATATTGGTTTTAATTGTTCTCAATCTCTTCGATAAATACATTCCATTTAAAGAGATTTATTCAGGTGTTGTAGGTGGAACTCTGTGTTTTAGTATACTCATGTTTATCTGTCAATCATTCGATTCCCTATCCGGAGCTAAAAATTTTCTAATGTCATTTCCAATGACCTCTTACGAAATGGGATGGTTGATACCAGCACTCTTAGGCGGACTTTTGGCTTCAGTTTCCTATAAGATTAAAGCAGCTAGATAATTTTCAAACAACATATTAAAATCAATAGAAGCTCACCAATTTACGGATGAGTTTTCTGCATAATAAAGAGGACTAAACTCTTCTTACTACCTATTGAATAGATGAAACAATTAAAGGATATTACCGTGATTGGCGTAGCACTGTTTGCAATGTTTTTTGGAGCAGGAAATTTAATATTTCCTCCACAGTTGGGTGTTATGAGTGGCGCTTCGTGGATGGAGGCCATCATGGGTTTCTTCACCACCGACGTGAGTCTATCGATACTTGCCATTGTTGCTGTAGCAAAATCGGGAGGATCATTTTATTCTTTTTCATCCAAGGTTAGTCCCAGATTTAGCATTGTAATGGGGATTATACTCATGCTTATTTTAGGGCCTCTGTTGGCTCTACCCAGAACTGGAGCCGTCAGTTTCGAAATGGGGATCATCCCCCTGTTTCCTAGTATTCCTCAATACGTTTTCACCTTGGTTTATTTTGGCATGGCCTTACTCTTTGTCATAAATCCCAAAGGCATTATCGATAAGGTCGCTGTCTATCTAACACCTCTCTTGCTTTTGGCATTGGTATCGATAATCGTGAAGAACATGCTGATGCCCGATGCAGATTTCCCTCTCACGAAAATATCAAATGTGTATGCCTATGCTTTTCTAGAGGGCTATCAAACTGTAGATGCCTTGGGTGCTGTCATCTTTTCAGGCATTATTCTTATGGGTTTAAAAGAAAAAGGTTATACCGATACCTCATCGCAAGTTAAAATGATGATCAAATCGGGTTTAGTTGCTTTTAGTATTATTGGTTTTGTGTATGGTGGCTTAATCTATTTGGGGGCTAGTGGTGCCAGTAGTATCCCTGCAGGCATGAGCAGAACAGAAAGCTTTATGGCTCTTGTGGAAAGAGTGTTCGGGCAGTATGGGGTTTGGATGGTTGCCGTAACCGTTATATTTGCATGTTTTACCACAACTGTGGGTTTAACAACTGCCGTTGCCGAATATTTTAGTGAACTAACCAACAACAAATTAACTTATCGCTTTAATGTGATTACTATTACCCTGCTCAGTTATCTCCTTGCCAATTTAGGTGTTGAACAAATCGTTCTCTTCTCAGGTCCGATTTTAGGTATTGTGTATCCAGCCATTCTGGTTCTGGTCATCCTTAATTTGTTCGATAAATACATTCACTTTAAAGGGATTTATTCCGGTGTTGTAGGCGGAACTCTGTGTTTTAGCATTCTGATGTTTATCTGCGAGTCATTCGATTCCTTATTAGTGGTAAAAGACTGGCTACTGTCCTTCCCCATGACCACATTCGAAATGGGATGGTTGATACCTGCCATTACCGGAGGGCTCATTGCCTCAATCATTTATAAGATTAAGGCAACTCGAACAATATAGTATCGTTTTTATTCATGAACTATAATGTCATTTTACTTTGAGAAAACTTTATTCTTACGATCCAGAATGCAAATATTTCCTCCCGGAGACCAGCATTTGGCACAGGATGTACACCTAGGATTATAGGTTGGATCTTGTTTCCATTTATTAGGTAAATCCGGCTCCGAAAAGAGGGCACGCGATAAGGCAACATAGGAGATAGCACTATCGTTAAGAATGTGTTCCATCAATTCCATATTACGATGGCCTCCAACGGATATAACAGGAATATCAAGTTCTGCCGCGATCTGTTTAGTTGCATTAAAGAAATAAGCTTGCTTTTCCCTTTTAAGGATCTTAGTTCTAATAGGTCTTTTAAGGGGATAGCTGGGATCAGGATTACCACCACTAAACTCTATAGCCGTGATGCCACGTTTCTCCAGTTCTTTTGCCACCCAAAGACTTTCATCGGGTGTCAATCCATGTTCAGCCCAATCGTCGGTGCAGTGCATCTTTATTAGAACAGGATAATCAGGCCCCACCTCTTTACGGACAGCTTCGAGTGTTTCGAAAATAATCCGGGCACGGTTTTCTATTGAGCCACCATAAGCATCCTTCCTACGATTGAAATAGGGCGAAAGAAACTGACTATACAAATAGGAATGGGCAGCATGTAATTGCACCCCATCAAAGCCTGACTCCTTTACTCGTCTGGCACTTTGGACATAAGCTTCTATAACGGTTCGGATATCCTCGGATGTCATCTCATTTGGAGTTACTCCTGAGGACGGATTCTTAACAGCAGATGGTCCCCAAATAAGCCTACCTTCAGTTTGATATTTGGTTGAGGAGCCTCCGTAACAAACCTGCATAATAAGTTTAGAACCCAATTCATGGATTCGCTTAACGAAAAGTCGGTACTCCTCAATAAAATCATCTGAGTAGATGCCCAACATTCCTGCATTGGGTTGTTCATTCTCCAGAATATGGGCATAACCGGTAATGATAGTACCCACGCCCCCTTTAGCCAATTCCTCATAACGGTAAATCAGTTCTGGGCTTAGGTGGCCCTTTTCATCGGCAAGGTTCAGCCAAGTAGCCGAACGCCACAAGCGATTCTTTAATTCTAAATTGCCAATACTGGTAACGTCAAAGATCTTCTTATGCATTCTTTTTCAATTAAATATTCATTATCCTAAGCTAACAATACTTTTCAAAAAAACATCTTCTTCCGACTTATTCGTCAGCCCAATTCCCTCGCGGCTGGAGGATATGAAAACTTCTCAGACTCTGAACCGAATCGGATAGAATGCCCTCGTATAGTTTTCGGTGCTCCCCGGTAAAATCCATCTGGTCAGTTTTGTTCCAGCGCTCATAAATCGTAAAACGAGTAGGATCTTCAGCATCCTGATGCAGAAAAGCACAGATAAAGGGATCTTCTTTCACCATCCTGTCAAATACCTTCATGGCTGCCATTTTCCAATCTGCTTGAGTGCCTGGTTTAACCTGAAAGTTTGAATAAAAAGTCAAATCATTGGCTACCGTTTCGAACTGAGCACTTGCCCAAAAAGCCATAGGACGAAGTATATGTATTTTTCTCGGACTAGCACTTATTTCAGGCAGTCGCTTCTCATAAACTTTCCGGTAATCCTTGGCTGCCATCTGATAGTTCATAAAATCCTCTTTCGAAGCCTCGGTCCAACGTTCATACATGCTAAATCGAGTAGAATCCTCCGTATCCTCATGTACAAAGGCACTTACAAAAGTGGGCTCTTGGGTCATATTATCCACAAGCTCAAACAAGCGCTCCTGGAACTCTTCAACATATTCGGGCTTAATGTGGTATTTCACATAGAAAACCAAATCATCTGGATTGGCTATTCTTGCTGGATTGGTAGTCATGCTTTGGTCCCCCTATTCATCAATTAGTATTCATTTGTTGGTTTATACAAGTTATCACTTTTGAAAGCAAGAAGCAACAGCAGACAAAACTCAAAGATCAACATGAATAAGAAGCGTTCTTATATAACTAAATTTCTTTCACTTACACGTTTCCATTTTGAAGAAAAGCAAAATAATAGCATCCAATCTTCAGAATGCCTAGTCCAATCTTTAACCATATGGTTAAATTTTTCAATTTTATTTTGTGGAATAAAAATATTCCTCTACATTTGCATTAACCAAACGGTTAAACCGAATGGTTTATTTTTTAGATTAAATTTAACCATCTGGTTAAAAATAGACGTTATGGAAAAGAAATTAATTGAAACTCAAGAAAACATACTTGCCGCTGCAAGAACAATTTTTGCAAAAAAAGGATTAGCTGGTGCTCGAATGCAAGAGATTGCAGATGCTGCTGGCATAAATAAAGCGCTCTTGCATTACTACTATCGCA
Organism: Ancylomarina sp.; assembly: GCF_041555295.1. Taxonomy (NCBI): domain Bacteria; kingdom Pseudomonadati; phylum Bacteroidota; class Bacteroidia; order Marinilabiliales; family Marinifilaceae; genus Ancylomarina; species Ancylomarina sp. Next base: position 28,604 of record NZ_JBFFKR010000018.1, read on the forward strand.
GCAAGGAGAAGCTATTTGAACAGGTTTTTGAGGAAGCCTTTAAAAAACTAGTTGGTCCATTAGCAGCATTTTTAGCAGATGATTCAGAATTATTTCTGAAGATCAGAAATATTTGCACGCTCTACCATAAGGTGATGGCTGAATATCCTTTTATTCCAAATTTTATAATAAACGAGGCAAGTACGGATCCAAGCCGGATATTAAAGCTCCTAAATATTGTGGGTATTGAAGAAGGAAAAAAGAAAACAGCCATGCAAATAAGCGAAGCAATTGAAACTGGTAAGATTAGACCTATTGATCCTCGAGAACTGATACTAAATATTATTAGTTTATCTATTTTCCCATTTGCAAGCCGACCTATATCAGAGCAATTTTTGTATAAAGGTGAAGATATGGATGAAGTTCTTAAATCAAGAGCCAATCGTGTTTCAGAATTTATTATTCAATCAATTCAAATCTAATTATTAGGAATATGAATTTAATAGAAAGAAAAAGCAAGTTCATTCTTTTGTTGATATTCTTGTTTGCTTTTACAACAGGATGGGCTCAGCAGGATGAAATTAGCTTAGAACAATGCCAAAAAGAAGTTCAGGAAAACTTCCCCCTAATTAAAGGAAAGAAACTTATAAGTAAATCATCTATTTTAAATCTCGAAAATTTGAAAGTCGCTTATTTGCCAAGAATTTATGCAAATGTAAAATTTAGCTATCAATCAGATGTAACTGGAATTTCATTCCCTGGAATGGATACACCCCAAGCTCCAAAAGACCAATATTCACTGAGTCTTGATGTAGAACAGTTGATTTATGACGGCGGAAAAACCAAAAATAGAGTTGACGTTGAAAGAAAATCTTCTGAAGTTGAAATTCAGAATCTTGAAATTCAGATGTACCAACTACGACAAAGAGTAAATTCAGCCTTTTTTGGCATTCAATTGGTCAGGAAAAACAAAGAAATTCTTTACGATAAGCAAAAGATCATATCAAAACGTATAAATCAAGTCAAATCCTCTGTTGAAAATGGTGCAGTTTTGCCTGCTAATTTAAAAATATTAAAATCGGAGTTTCTTTTAATCGAGCAACAATTTATGACGCTAAATGCACACGAGGCATCTTCATTTAATGTGCTTTCTCAGCTAATGGGTCGTCAAATAAATATCACAACCGAATTAAAGGAATCCTCAATCGAAAAAGGTTTAATTGACAATATAGCTCTCGACTTGAAAGATAGACCTGAATATAAATGGTATTCAAGCCAGCAATCCTTACTTGATGCACAAAATGATCTTCTGAAAAAAGACCGATATCCAGTAATCAAAGGTTTTGGACAGATGGGCTATGGAAATCCTGGTTACAATCAATTGATGGATAAGTTTGATACCTATTACATGCTTGGTGCAAAAATCTCATGGAACATATTCGACTGGAAATCAAATCGCCGCAAACAAAAAGCCATTGTCATTCAAAAGGATTTAGTTGTAAGCAAAGAATTGAGTTTTACACAAAATCAACGTATCGAGTTGGGGAAAGAATCTAACGAAATTAAAAAATACCAGATTTTATTACAACAAGATGCTGCCATAATAGAATTACAAGAAGATATCAGTAAAA
>NZ_JBFFKR010000019.1:0-29436 GCF_041555295.1 Ancylomarina sp.
GCGAACTCGAGGCAGCGAAAGTAAGCTCAGCTTCAATTAAAAAAGTAGGTGTTAATTACCGCGCTGGTAGTCGCATTATTAAGGCGATAAAAGATGCTGGATTTAACAAAATTTAGAATTCCAAGAAAAGCTGCGCAGGTTTTGATGTAAACCACAGGTGGTTTCACCTAAAACCTAGTGTGGTTTCACCTAAAACCTAGTGTGGTTTCGAGTAAAACCACAGGTGGTTTTGACCAAAAGCACAGCAGCTTTTAAAAAAACAAGTATTGTCTGCAACAAAAAGTTTAGAGGGCGTCCCATAAAGGATGCCCTCTATTTATACCCCGACCATAATTAGGGATTCACGCCCCATATAGTCTTACTTTCCTAATGTATCGGAGTTTAATACGGAACAGAAATTCAGCCTTCCTTAGCTCAATATTCAGCTTATCCCCTTATTGAGATAACGATTTCTTTTAAATGTGATTCACCGTATCTAAAAGTTGACAGATTTGACAGTATGAATCTTGATTTGAAATTGATAGCTTTACTTAATCTTGTGTAATTCAGTATAACAATTTGTAAGCTGGTTACGAATAGGTGAACATATACACCTAAATTAGATGTGTATATTCACCTTTTCGAAAGATATAAAAGAAATAACATCAATATTGATGTTACACATACGTTGTCTTTCATAGAAAAAAACACTAATACAATTAGAATGAAGAATGCAAAACCAGAAGATAGAAATAGATTTGAATTCAAAATAATTAGAACAAAAGAAATCCCAATACAAGTTGACAAAGTTTATAAGATTTTAGAGCAAGAAGAGTTGAATAGTTTGAAAAATGATGAGAATTATGTTCTAGAACAAATAAAGGAAGAATGGCTGAAATTACAGTCAGATGAAGAAAGAAGATTTATTAAGGTTATCTGGGATGTAATCTAAAAAGAAACCCCGAGTGGAAACCTTCCGGCTCGGGGCTGTGCTTATAAGCTACATTTAAGTGAGGATGCCGTAGCAAAAGAACTAAATTAATACGAAGTTTCCTCTTTTTGAGTGCCCCTTCGTTTAGGACTAATCGTTCAGGTTGTCTGCCCGATATTAAAATAGTTCGATACTTATTTTAATTCTCTATCCTCCGTAAAGAAAGAACAAAGATAAAGAAATGGAATGGAATAAAAACATATCGAAGATTAATTTGTCAGGGCAAAACTTAAATGAGTTTCCTAAAGACATAAGAAAACTTAGAAATCTCAAAAAGATCGATATTAGGAATAATAATATAAAACATATTCCTAAATGGATTAATGAATTGACAAGACTTGAATCTTTAGATATATCAAATAACAAAATTGAAACTATCTATTCAAATATCGGAGACTTAAAACGGCTTAAAGTTTTAATATTGAATGGAAATAAAATTAAAACACTCCCAAAACAAATTGGTAATTTAACACAGCTACAAAAGCTTTCGTTAGCAAATAACAAATTAAAGACACTTCCTAATCAAATTGAGAACTTAAAAGCATTAAAGCATCTTAATATTGCCTCAAATTCTTTCGATAAATTACCTGATGGGGTTCTAAAGTTAAATATGGTAAAACAGCTTTGGATGAGCAATAATCCATTGAAATATTCAGTAGTTAAGTTAGTTGAAACTTTACCAAATCTTGAAAAGTTGTATTGTTTTAGTAATTATTCAGATAACGACTTAGTGGCAGACTATAAGATACTTAGTCAAACCAAGGGGAATTCAATGGAGATTTTAAAAAGCATAAAAAACGGAAAACATACATCTAATACTATGATCGATAAAACGAAAAGGAAAAAGATTTTTATAAGCTATTCTCACAAAGATCTTGAATGGATTGATGGAGTTACTGAGTCTATTAAATCAATGGCATTTGAAGGTTACAATATCGAAGACTGGTGTGACACCAAGTTAGTTGCTGGTCAAGACTGGAAAGATGAAATTACTAAAGCAATAAATGAATCATTTAAAGTGATTTTATTAGTTTCACGCCCTTTTTTAGCTTCAGACTTCATACGAAAATATGAATTGCCATTAATACTTGAAAAAGCGGAAAATGAAGGAGTTCAAGTCTGTCCAATCGTTGTAGGACCTTGTAGGTTCAAGGAGAGTCCAATATCTAAATATCAATCTGTAAATCCTCCAGAAAAACCCCTTAACGGTATGAATAAAAATGAACAGGATAAGCAGTATTTAAAGCTGACTTATGACCTTGAAGATTATGAGAATTAGAAACTACGAAAGACAACATGCGCTCATAGTTAATTGCCGTTTGAGTAGTAAATTTAAGGCTTGTAGTCCGCTTTAAGCTTATTGCAGCTTGAAAGGGAAGAAGTTCGCAATCGGCAACATAACCATAGCGCCATCCGTTATAGCCAATTTTAAAAAATAACCGAATATGTTAATAAAGCCAAATTATTTAAAATATTCAACTCGCCTGTTTAACGGGCTGCTTAAGATTGTTTTAATATCCGCAGGATGGATAGCATTTGTTTTTCTTTATGACTTAGGCAGATTTGAAATATACATATCATTGGGAGTTTGGGGAATTATAACTCTTCTCTTTTCTCTATCTGTTTTAAGAAAGAATAAAAGATATATTGGAGAAATTAAACTAGGTAAGGACGAATGTGAGTTTCAAGTTTATGAGTTTGACAAACCATTGGAAATAATTAAATCAAAGACCTCTGAAACAAGAATTAAAATCTGGGAATTGTTTTTCCCTATCACAAAACCTGGTCGAAATTATAAACTTGTTATCGAAACTAAGCAAGGGTTGACTTATAAAAGAATAATAGAACAACATGAAATAGGTAATTGGGATCTTGAAAAATTTAAAGAAACAATGAAATCTTATGGAGAGTTGAAAGGAGTTCAATCATCTACAGAATCATTTTCTAGAAGTATTTATTAGGTTAAAGGTATAAAAACAGGCTATAATCGAGTAGGCTGCCGCTAGGCTATTAGCCTAGCGGAGCATATAGACGAAACCATCTTTTAATTATTGAACCGAGGTATTGGGTCTTTGCTGCCTAACAATGAGATTGCCACAATCGCCCAGACTCTTTCGCTACCGAGCCTGTGAGATCAACGAAGGTAATGACAGGCCTTTAAGGAGTTGGCAAACTATAATAGCCACTACTGCTAAAAAGGAGCTGAAAGATTCGCAAGGCACAAAGCTGTTGAAGCGGATTAAGATTGGTCAGTTATCCGATGATTACTCTATATGATGAAAATTCATCGGATAACTCGCAAACGGAAAGTAGAAAAGATGACAACACAGATGCCAGCTCCCATAAAAAAGAAAGCCTTGCAAATCAACAGATCTGCAAGGCTTTCTTTTTAAAATATATCGTTTGGTTTACTAGCTAAGAGTTCAACTATTCCGCGTCATTTTCAGCTTGTTTAACCTCATGAAATGTCGGCAAATTCTCGGTAATGCTACCCGCTCCCTTTTTATTAATTTTGAAAGTAACATCCTTTGTTGTGGAAAATAGCAGAACAGATAAAAAAGGCTTTTTGAGATGTGATTTTAAGACCTCAAAAGCCTCGTCTAATGTCAGTTCGTTTTCCACATCCTCGGTCTCTTTAGATCTGTAGCGCAATTTCACTAAGACCTTAAAGCCATCCTCAGAAGCGACTGGTCTGACAAATATATTTCTCAAGTCGGGCTTACCAATGGTCTTTGCCATGGTTAACTTGGCAAAGCGGCCTTCTTGCACACTTTCTTTTACCTGTTCCCAGAAAAGAACAAACACATCTTGATACGGCATAAACTAAAGATTGATGATGAAATATTTTAATGTTTCAAAAGTAACACATATAATTCAATTCATAAATCAGAATCGATCTTTATCATTCAATTATCAGAAATAGAAGTCATAAACAACAGCTAATTGGAGCGATTAGCTCCGCTTATCTCCACTTCGTTTCGGTCGTATCGCGTTCCTTTATTTATAGATTAAAAGCCACAGTATACAATACTGCGATAGCAATGTGCGGCGGATACATTTAAAGAAAAGCCTTGCAAATCAGAGATCTGCAAGGCTTCCTTTTTAAAATATATCGTTTAGCTTATAAGTTAATTTCAGCCATTTCGTTTTGCCATAGTTTCATGGTCGCTTCCACATCCAGTGCTTCTGCAAGAATAGAAATAGGATGCTGTACCGTTCTTGATGTTGACATTTCGATCTGCCACTTACAAGTTTCACAATCGGTAGCTACAAAATCAACATCAGAACTATCTATCTGATCGAATAGAGGCTTACCTACACCTTGTGAGGTTTCGTAGTTCTCTTTCTTAAATCCATAAGTTCCAGCAATACCACAGCATCGTGATTCAAGCGATACAAAGTCTACGCCCGGAATCATTCGCAATAGCGAAGTTGAGTAAATAGACCAACCCAGTTTTTCCATATGGCATGGCGTATGATAAGCGATACGTTTCTTATAATCCTTTTTGAAAACCAACTTAAGCTTTCCTGAATCGACTAAACGAAATAGGAAACGGGTTGCTAATTCACTTTCATCACGAATTTCTTTATTCTCCACCCCTAACAAATGTGGGTATTCATCACGAATGGTGAATATACAGGTTGAAGAAGTCGAGATAACCGGCATCTTCTGTTCTACGATCGATTTCTTAAAGGCCTCAACATTATGACGTGCCTGTTTGGTGGCTTGTTTGATCAAACCATTGGATATTAAAGCCACCCCACAGCATTTTTCCTTTTCAAGAAGATGAACACCATAACCTGCCGCATTCATAATCTTAATGAGATCCTTACCCTGCTGTGGGAAGTTATAATTCACATAGCAGCCATGAAAATAGCTGATATGTTTCTTAAAATCCTTTTGTTTCTTAGCCGCATATCTGCGATACCAGGTTTCAAACCTCATCCCTGCATATTTAGGGAATATACGGTGATGATCAATTTTAAGCACACCATCCATTATTCGACGAACTGGCTTAAGAGCAACCATAGGGTTTACAAGAGGTGCAAATGTACTAGCCATGGTCCCTACGATATCGGTATTGGCCAAAATCATATCTCTAAACTTTGGCTTTTTCTTAGAGTGTTTAATGCGGGCCATCTGGATGATATCCCCAATTTTAACACCATGCGGACAAGCAACTTCACAACGCTTACAGTTCAAACATAGTTTTAATGCCTCATCGTAAAAACCGGGATCCTTCAAGCGTAATCGTTCCCCATCTGGACCAGACTGCTTAGGACCTGGGTAGTCAGGATTAACTTCCAGAACAGGACAATAGACGGTACAAATGGTACACTTCACACATTGTTCAAAATTATTGTCGCTGATATTAAACGGCTCAAATATTTCCTTCTTCATCCTCCTGTTATTTTAAAATTTGATCAACTACATGTAGCGAAGTCAATAAACTAATACCAGCTCCACTGCCTTCCTTTAGAGCATTAGCCCCTCCAAGTACCGAACCTGCTACATATAAATTCTCAATGACTTGTCCCTTCATTAATGCACGGAAATTGCTATCGGCTTTTACACCATAATGCATATAGGGCTGATCCTTGAAAAACTTCTCGTCGAGCCATTGAGAACGATCAGCATCTCCATCGATATCCAAACCAAAAATAGGTTCGTATAATTTGTCGTGAGTGGCCACAATGCCTTTGCTGTAAAAGCTTCCGCTAGCCAGAATAAAGGCATCGGCTTCCAGCTTGATATCACCATGATTATTGGTCCTGACATCCAGCAATCGGTTATTCTCGAAATGGCCCTCTTCTACGATATCACCCATAAAGAAAGTACCTCCTAGCTCCTGAAAACGCTGACTGAGCAATATCTGACTACGAATACCCGGAACTGAAGGCGGTATTGCCGGAACTAATACAACAGGTTTATTTACTTTTACTTTAAGATCATCAACCACCTTTTTATTAAATAATCCGAAAACTGATGGCAGAATAATCACGTCGAAACCTTCACTTAAGAGGTTTGCCTTTTTGGCAAATTCATCTAAAACATCTCCCTTATCGAAGACCTTAGCAATATTGGTAGAACGCATTTCGCTTGGATTTTTACGAATCGCTTCGAAGGCCTTCATTGCAATATTTTTAATTTGAGAGTCTACCTCAAACTTCTTTAAACCATCCTTAACAAACAAAGTATGAAAGTCCAGAAAGCCACTGAAGTTTAAAATGAGAGCTTTCTTCCATGGGAAGCTATCTTTTTGATCGAAACAAGTAAAATCATCAAGGGTCAACCAGCTTGGTTTCATAACACCCATTGGTGTTAATACAAAATGGTTTTGATCTGCCTTGCCACAAAATTTCAAGCCGGCACGATTCAGTAATTGAGGTGCTTCCTCTGCTAAACGGCTTATATTTTCTATTCCCACACGCTGATAAGGATGCGTATCGGCTAAGTTTTTTATTGCCTCAATAGGTTTGCTAACCTCTTCTCCATTCACCTGACCAAGCAAATCGAAAGAACCCGAAAAGAAATGAATGGCACTCTGCCCAGATGAAACAATCGCACATTTTCGTCCCTGCTCGGCCAACTTAATGCCACATGTGAGTCCACTCAACCCACCTCCTATAATAATGTTATCGAACTTCATACTAATGCTTTCTTAATTGTTTTCTGCTTTCAATCCGTATATCCCCTCATAAATCCAAGAGGTAAACTGCACTTCATTGATTGTATCTCCCCAGGCAATTGGCGACATCCCCTTCCATCGTTCCTGAAGGAAATTAGCCAAGTCATCTTTAGCCTTGCCTGCTTCTTCCAGTGACTCACAAAGCAGTCCTGCCGCACGGCAAGCACACAATTCACCCTGACAGGTTCCCATACCTACACGGGTGCGACGACGCAGGTCGATCAGGTTATTGACATGTAATTCATTAATGGCATATTTTACTTCTCCCAGGGATACCCCTTCACACTCACAAACCAGTGAATCGTCATTTTCGCCTCCATTAGAAGCCTTATGTGCCAATGAGCCATGGCGGTCTTGTGCCGATTTTTGTGCAATACTTAAACCTGAATATATTTTCTGAGAAGCATTCTCCATAGACAAGTCACTCTTTTCCGATCCAGGCAATGGCTTATATGCTGTTTCACAGGCTTTATCAACAGCCAGTTTTTGGCAGATTAAATCAGTTGCCTCTTCAGCCATCAATCGGTAAGTCATCAGTTTACCACCCGTAATGGTAATAAAACCTGAAAGCCCGTCACGTTTCTGGTGATCCAACAGTACAATACCACGACTAATGCTTCGTCCTGTTGGGTCATCGTCAGCTGCAACCAGTGGACGAACACCTGCATAGGCACGTAAAATACGAGTTGTAGCCAATGCTGGAGATAGTTTCACGCCTTCACGAATAAGAACATCCACATCATCCTTGGATACAAACATATTATCGATTTGATCGTATGGGATATGTTCCGATGTAGTTCCAATCAGACAAATTGTATCTCCCGGTACCAGAATATCTGCATTGGCTGGCTTTCTACATCTATTAAGAACCATTTTATTAACACGGTGACCAAAAATCAATAAGGAGCCTTTGGCTGGAAACATATTGATATTGACACCTGCAAGATTAGCAATATGATGTCCCCAAATACCTCCGGCATTGACAACAATCTTAGCATAGTGCTTTACTTTCTCTTTATTATTGTGATTGATTAACTCCACACCCACAATTCTATCCTGCTCACGAATCACACCGGTCACTTCGTGTTGCGTTAAAAGCTCTGCACCATTAAGTCGTGCATCCAAGGCATTTGACATGGTCAAACGGAAAGGATCTACAGAACCATCAGGCACTTTCACAGCACCAATTAAATTGGGATTGACTGAAGGCTCCAATCGTCGAGCGAAATCAGGATCTATGATTTCAGTGCCAATACCCGCACTTGCACAAGCATCCACAAATTGAGACTGAAAAGCGATATCATCTTCGGGAAGGGTTAGAAATAATCCATTATTCTCTTCAACACAATGGTTTGCGATACGACGCAGAATCATATTTTCTTCGATACATTCTTTCGCCGACTCGGGGTCAGTTACTGCGTAACGTGCACCACTATGCAACAAACCATGATTTCGTCCGGTTGCACCAGTGGCAAAATCATGACGTTCAACAAGCAAAACACTTAGTCCACGCATTGCACAATCTCGTGCCGTTCCCGCACCGGTAGCTCCCCCCCCGATGATTATCACATCATACTCTTTGGATTTGTTCTTGTTCATGATGAGTTCTATTTTTTGACTTCTTTCTATATTGACTACTGAATCTCACACAGCAAATATAAATATTTAATACATAGTATTGCACAGTACATACCTTTTAAATGTATTCTATATTGTAGAGTTCTGATTTTTAAAGTATAACAAAGTATAGAGACATCAGTAAAAACGGGAACTTCAGAATTTAAAGAAAAAAAAGATGATCCATTCCAAAAATGTATTTCCAATGGATGGGAAGCAAATTTGTCGTTGGAATAAGACTCAAAAGGCAAATACTCGCTTAGAATATATTGTGGGAAAAGAGTGACTAAATTCTGGTTGGTATAGAAACAAACGCAATACAGAATAAGATTGGGAATGCTTTACAATCAAAATGGAACAGCAAGTCTATTAATAGAAAAAGCCTTGCAAATCATAGATCTGCAAGGCTTCCTTTTTAAAATATATCGTTTGGCTTACCAGTTAACCGATTTACGACGGATTGGCATGGTCATGCAACGAGCACCTCCACCACCACGAGGCAGTTCTGATCCTTCAAGAGTAATCACATACTTATCGTAGTCAGCCAAGTTAATTTTATGGCTAATTACATCGTCAGCAGGAATAATATCGAAACCATTCTTGTTCATTTCTTCCATGGTGTAGATATTACGAGCATATCCCACAACTTTACCCGGCCCAACAGCAAAGAAGTTAGCACCTGAATGCCATTGCTCTCTCTCTTGGTTCCAAGGCTCCTTAGTTCCGCCACAATAAATTGGCTTCAACTCCATACCTAATTTCTTAAGCGCCTGTAGTAAGTTGTTCTCATTCTTAATATTTACAACCTTACCATTCTGAATGGTGATATGAACCGTTTGGTATTTATTAGGACGAATAATCAATGGCTCATAAACCATACACTTATCCTTATCAAGCAAAGTAAACACCATGTCAAGGTGAATAAACGACTCTGGGTGCGATGGTAATTCTTGTACTAAAATATGACGAGGCTTCTCTTCTTTCTGAGAAAGTAATTGTGCTAGAATAAAATCAATACCTTGAGTTGTGGTACGTGTTCCATTACCAATGATTAGGATATCTTCACGAGCAATTAAAACATCACCCCCCTCAATCATGCAATTAGGATCCATGTTTGGATTGTCAATAGGATTGACAGTCTTAGCTTTGAAACCTGATGTATAATCGAAAATAGCCTGCATAATTAATGACTCACGGTCACGAACTGCATTCGCCATTTTACCAATCAATACTTCATTACCAAGCGACATAGAGGCATCGCGAGTAAAGAAGAAGTTATGAAGCGGACGCATTGCATAACGCTCTTTGCTTAAAAACTTAGTTAAGTTATCGCGTGTTAAAACGACACCTTCTATCAACAAAGAAGCCAAATCTTCAGCAGTCTGATCCAACAAGGTATCCTTAATACAGTACGTATTTCCTTTAACGGCTAACTCAGGCTCTATTTTGCATACCTTATCAATAACGATTTCTTTTACCTTATCGTCTTTTAGAATATTAGCCAATAATTCTTTTACCTGATAAGTTTGAGTAATCTCACCTAAAGATTCACTTAGCTGCTTGTATTCTTTTTGTGCAACTGAAAGATTAAGAATATCGCTATAAAGAGCTCGTTCAGCATTCTCAGGAGTCATATTCTCAACTTCCGATCCTGGTGTGTGAAGGATAACACCTTCTAATTCCCCAATTTCTGATCGAACATCTAATTCTACGTACTTAGTCATGCCCTATTATGTTTTAAGTTTCGTCGTTAAACGACTGATGTTTGTTGTCGTACAATTCTGTTAATATTTTGCAAAAGAAAGAAAAATAAAGGGTATTGAAAAGGATTGCACTAAAGATTTTTCATCCCGAATATTTTTAACAGACAAAAGTAATCTATTCACTCACGCCTAACCAATTAGGCTAAAATAGATAAGCAAAAATTACTGTTATATAGATTATTTTGAAGGATGAGTCTAAAACATTTGGATAAGGAAGTAAACAAAGGCTGCTCCTGACAAATACAATTCATAATTTAGATTATATATTTACAAAAAAACATCACTAGTTGTCTTGAATTTATTTTAGTCAGGCATAAAATAAATCAAATTCGTAATTTTGTAGATACAAACAATCTTTTTTCAAATCATCGCATGCAAAACAAAGCTTTAATCTGTTTTATACTATTGGCATCATTCTTTTTAGGAATGCCTGCAAATGGTATTGCTCAAGTCAATAAAACAGATAGCATCACTATTCTCGATAGTAATATGCATGTGAACCTTAAAGAGGTTAAGATAAAAGCACGAAAAAAGAAAAGAAGAAAACACTACAGATCCACTAAAAGATATTGGCGAACTGTCCGGAATATAAGAATCGTTTATCCCTATGCCGAAATGGCTAACCAAACCATTAGCGATCTCAATAAGGAATTGGAGTCAATCACGTCAAAAAAGAAAAGACGAAAACTCATCAGAAGAGAATATAAAGGTTTGATGAAAGCCTATAAAGAACCCATGATGAAGTTGCAGATTTCGCAGGGTAAACTATTGATGAGATTAATTGATAGAGAAACAGGGAGCTCCTCCTACAATCATCTAAAGGAATTGAAGGGATCGACTACAGCTTTTTTTTGGCAAGCTGTTGCAAGCATGTTCGGCACCTCGCTAAAATCGGAATACAAACCTGAAAGTCGGGATTGGATGGTCGAAGAGATTCTTGAGCGCATGAAAAATGGAGAATTGCCTCCTCCACAAAAACTTAATATCAAACTCGAAAGAGAAGATCTTAAATAAACGCAGATTGTTTATTTCCTAAGATTCTCAATAATGGCATCAACGCCTGAGTCGTACAAACCAATTGTATCAAGGTAATCAGAAGCTTTATCTAAATCACTTTCACTTAAAAATTCTGATAATATTATACCGTTATTCTCTTTATCAGCTTCAATCGTCATTCTATAATCAATTAGCTTGTTTTCAAAAACCTTCTGCCACAAATAGTTTTTCATGATCAACATGTGAATGACATAGGCCAGAAAAGCAAAAAAGAGAATCAGAGTTCCAAAAGACTGGTTATCATCCAAAAGTAACATGATGGTGCTAAAAATAACCGCTGATGCAAAAGCTGAAAGCATCCCCATTCCAATAGTTAAATCATTGAAATATTGTGAATGATGTTTTAACTTACCTTTGGCTGACGCATAATAAAGGACCCAAATTAAAAGAAGATTCAAACTCAAAGAATAGAGAATGGCTGCAACCTGAGGAACTGAATTTATGGAAAAAAAGACAGCTACAAATAAGGAGATATTCGAGAAAATAAACGTGTAAATATGGTTCGCGCCAACATCTTTGGTATTTCTATTCTTCATCTTAAATAATTATAACTCGTTTCAAATACAACTCCCCATTGATTCATAATCAGATGGGGAGTTAATTTATTTTCTATGTAGGAAATTACATTTCCATTAAAGTCTTAACGACATTCTCGGCACCTTCGCCTATCTGCGCAATAGTTGCATCGAGCATATAACAAGGTGTGCTCACAATTTTATTTTTTCTGTCAATGACCACTTCGCCATGCCCGGCTTGCTTATGATGAGAGCCCATCGCTTCAATAGCACCTGCTGTTCCTTCATCATGCCCAATGGTGACTTCTGCACCGGTAATAACCTTTGCAATTAATGCGGGTGCGATACAAATCGCCGCAATTGGTTTTGAAGCCTTATGCATTTCCTTCAACACTTTCTCAACACCTGAATTCACTTTACAATCAGCACCATCAAAAGCTAAAGAACAAAGGTTTTTAGCGACACCAAATCCGCCTGGAAATAAAATCGCATCAAAATCATTCGCATCAAACTCAGTTAAATCTTTAATTTCACCTCTGGCAATACGAGCTGCCTCAACCAAAACATTTCTGGTTTCGTTCATCTCTTCACCCGTTAGATGATTCACGACGTGATGCTGGTCGATATTGGGAGCAAAAATCTGATACTCTCCCCCATTTTTTGAAATAGCATATAAGGAAAGTGTCGCTTCATGAATCTCAGATCCATCATAAACACCTGAACCAGATAATACAACTGCAATTTTCTTATTTGTATTCATAAGTTTATTATTTAATTTTTTTTCGAAAACAGAATAGTTACACCAGACTCCATACAGAACAATAAAGATAAGCATAAGGAAGGGTTTTAACGAAAATCTGTCATGTAAATTCAACTCTTCATTCTAATCTTTCAAATATAAATTTGATTGAATTGCTTTCTAAATAGTCTATAATAAAAAATACATTCATCCAAAATGAGATAAATCTTTTGTCGATTAAAGCATTAAACTTAAATTTGAAACTTAAATGTAAATTTGAATATATGATTACTATAGAAACTTTGGTTTTTAACCAATGGCAAGAAAACACCTATTTATTGCACGATGAGACTGGAGAGGCTGTTCTTATTGACTGTGGCGCTTTCTATAAAGAAGAAGGACAAAAGCTAATTAATATTGTTGAAAAAAAGGGACTTAAACTTGTTCATCTTTTAAACACACACTTACATATCGACCATGTTTTTGGTAACCAATTCATGAAAGATCAGTTCGGTCTATTAGCCAAAGCACATAAAGCTGATGAATTTTTATTGGCTGAAGCTCCAAACTACGGGGTACGTCTAGGACTTGAAAATGTGGTTGAGCCACCAGCAATGGGCGATGCTATTAACGAAGGTGATATTATCCGTTTCGGAAATTCCGAACTTAAGGTTCTTCATGTTCCAGGGCACTCCCCAGGGCATGTTGTTTTCTATAACGAAGCACAAAAATTCATTATTGCGGGTGATGTTTTATTCCGTGAGAGTATTGGTCGCACCGATTTACCATACGGTAATTTCGATGATTTAATTACAGGAATCAAAACCAAACTTTTGGTCATGGATGATGACGTAACAGTTCACCCTGGTCATGGTCCTATCACGACTATTGGTCATGAAAAAAAGAATAATGTATTTCTAAGAAGCTAATTGATTGCTTCAATAAACTCATAGAATTCGCAGCATCTAATCCCTTCATTATGAAGGGATTTTTCATATATCGAAATAAAGTCACAGCATGAATAAACGTCTACTTTCAACAAGTTTTTTAGCCATAGTTGCCTGTTTGCTTTGGGCAACCCCCTTTGCTGCCATAAAAATTGGTTTGAAATACACGACTCCTCTAAACTTTGCAGGTATTCGCTTCTTCATTTCGGGTCTACTTATTCTGCCATTTATTCCAGAATTTAAAGCCAAACTCCGAGGCTTAAGTTCTAAATCATGGAAGTTGATTATACAAGTTGCTCTTTTACAAACCACATTTCTATATGGTCTGTTTTATACCGGCATCGACTATCTGCCTGGAGCATTAGGTGCAATGCTTATTGGTGCACAACCCCTTTTTGCAGCTATACTGGCTCATCTGATGATGAAAAATGACAAGATGACCTGGACTAAGGTATCAGCCATTCTACTCGGAATGCTTGGTGTGTGTATTATTAGTTTAGGAAGAGCCGATTTTGTTCTAACAACTACAATTCCTTTAGGTGTAGGAATTTTAATTCTAAATAATATTGTGGGTAGCATGGGAAATGTGATTGTTGCTCGTGACACTCGGGAAATTCCACCCCGAATACTGGCTTCGTTTTCAATGATAATTGGAGGTGCAATGCTTATTCTCATCTCTGTTCCTATGGAGCATCCCCAGTGGAATATTCATCCAACAGAATACTACTTGGCATTGGGTTGGCTGGCAATTGTATCAGCTATGGCAATCACCATTTGGTTTAGCCTTTTAGGCCGCGAAGGTGTTAAAGTCTCTAACCTGAATACTTGGAAATTCATCATCCCAATATTTGGCGCTTGTATCAGTTGGTTGATTCTACCTAACGAATCACCAGACCTCATCTCTATTCTCGGCATGTTGGTTATTGCATTCAGTTTATTGATGCTAAACTACTTTAACAGGAAAAAAATAAAACAGCAATAGAAAAGATTCAATACAGGAAGCATTCTCTTTCAAAATTACTAACACACTTTTTTTTGATTTTAATTAAAAAATAAAAAGTTATTCAAATCCTATAATTACTATCTTTAGATAAAGCTTAAACAAGCATAAATATCTAATTATGGGAAAACTGATATGCATATATATAGAAGATCTTAATGAAAAAAGATCTTATCCTATAGGCACGAGCCTTCAAACTATTCTAGACGAAATATCTCCCCTTCTTAACATGAAAGTGTTAGGGGCGATGGTCAACAATAATTCAAAAGAACTGACCTACGAGATATATAAACCGAAGAATATAAAATTTATAGACTACACTCATCCTGCTGGAAGACGAATGTACATGCGTTCTCTTACGTTCATTCTCTATAAAGCAACACAAGAAGTCTACCCTGGTGCGGGCTTACGTGTAGAACACTCAATTTCGAATGGTGTATATTGTAGGATTAAGGATAAGAACATACTCCTAACTCAAGAAGGCGTTGAAAAGATCAAGCAAAAAATGATTGATCTTGTTAAAGCTGATTTCCCTTTTGAAAGAAACGAAATAGAAACAGAAAAGGCAATTGAGCTGTTTGAATCTCAAGGTTTAACTGAAAAGACAAAACTCCTTAGAACACGTGGCAACTTATACACTTCTGTCTATAAACTTGATACAACAGTTGACTATTTCTACGGCTTCCTATTACCAAGTACCGGACTTGTTGACGTCTTCGATCTACAACACTATCATAGTGGTATGCTCCTTTTGGCTCCTAATAAAAAGAATCCTTCAGAAGTTGAAACCCTTCTTGAGCAGGAAAAAATGTTGCAGATTTTTAGCGAATATAAGCGTTGGGGAAAGATTCTAGGCATCTCAAACATAGGAGACCTAAACCGAAGCGTTGAGGAAAACAAAATTTCAGAATTGATCAAGATTTACGAAGCCATGCATGAAAAGAAGATCTCACAAATCGCAGATCGTATTCGTAAAAAATGGAAGAAGATTAAAATTATCCTAATCGCAGGTCCTTCTTCTTCAGGCAAAACAACATTTGGTAAAAGGTTAGCTATCCAATTAAAGGTATCGGGTGTTAATCCTATTAATCTTTCACTGGACAATTACTTTGTTAATAGAGAACTGACTCCACTTGATGAGCAAGGTGAATATGATTTTGAATCCATTGAAGCCTTGGATGTAAAACTTTTCAATGAGAACTTACTTGACCTACTTAAAGGAAAAGAAATAGATCTTCCAAAATTTTCTTTTGAAACAGGACAGCGCTACTACGATGGTGAAAAATTAAAGGTTAATGGTAAAAATGTACTTGTGATTGAAGGCATTCATGCATTAAATCCTAAGCTAACATCTCTTATCTCTGATGAAGTTAAGTTCAAAATCTATATATCGGCTCTAACTTCAATCTCTATTGATGGTCACAATCGAGTTCACTCTACCGACAATCGTTTGATTCGAAGAATTGTTCGCGATCATCGCTACAGAAATTATTCGGCTCTTGATACCATTAAACGTTGGCAATCTGTCAGAGGTGGTGAAGAAAAGAATATCTTCCCTTTTCAAGAGAATGCTGATGTAATGTTTAATTCTGCTTTACCCTACGAGCTAGGCGTTCTTAAGAGACATGTGGAGCCTATACTCAAGGAGGTTCAGCCCAATCAGCCAGAATTTTCAGAAGCCAATCGCCTATTGAAATTCTTCAGTTATTTCATTCCCATTCCAGACAATGAGGTCCCCAAAAACTCTCTCATGAGAGAATTCCTTGGTGGTAGCACTTTTGAATATTAAAAAATATAAATAATAAAATGCGACTATAGACTAATGTTTATAGTCGCATCTTCATTTTCGAAGAGTTATTATCTTCTGAATTTATATTTATCACTTGAGAAGATTTTTATTCAATAATTTTTCAAAACTGAAACTCAATCAAGTCTCTAAAAATTGAAACACCCACAAAAAGAGGCGCTTCAAAATTATATACCCAAACATCTCTTATTTTTTAGCATTAATAAGTCTTCTTGAATAAACTCAATCCTATTCTAAATAAGAATTGTTGATAAGTAAATAGATCGTTGATAAGTAGAGCCTTTCGAATTGTTAATAAGTCACCCGAATTAAAAGATGAATTTAAGTTATTAACAGCTAAACCTTAGAGAAATAGGGGTGCTAGAAATGTTATTAACAAGATACCAACAATGTTGATATCTTGTTAATATCCAGTCTTTAAGTCAATTTTTATTCTAATTGACTTTTTATAAATTATTGGGGATAAAAAGTCCCACTTCCTGTCGAAAATGGGACTGCAAATATAGAATAATCATCTTGAAAAACGACTTGAAACGAAACGTTTTTTCAATAAAAACAGGCCTTACAGCCTAACTACTTCTTCATCAAACGATCAATATCTCGTTTATGGTCTTTTTGTTTCAAACTTTCGCGTTTATCGTAGTTCTTTTTACCTCTACATAGAGCAATTTTAAGCTTTGCAAAGCCTTTTTCAGTGATAAAAAGACTAATCGGAACAATAGAAAGCCCCGATTCTTTCGTTTTTCTATCCAGCTTATCTAATTCCTTACGATTTAGAAGGAGTTTTCTTTCACGTTTCTCTTCATGATTGTAATAACTTCCAAATCTGTATTCAGCAATATGCATGCCTTTCACATACAATTCGGAGTTCGCAAAGTAGCAGAACGAATCAACCAAACTCGCTTTACCAGCACGAATAGATTTAATTTCTGTACCAAACAATTGGATTCCTGCAACGAATTCATCAATGAATTCATATTCAAAACTGGCACGTTTATTTCTTATATTTATTTTTTGCATTTTAAGCTTAATTCTATTTTTGTTTCGTCTCACCAATCTTAGGGAGGCTGAAATAATGCTAACGAACTTAACGAGCTAGCATCGATTCGAGACAAAGTTAGTATTTATCTCAAATTTATTAACAGGACACATCTACCTTTCTCCTTACCTAGCCAGAATCATTGAAAATACTGAAATACAACCAGAAGTATACGCTCACATATCAAAGGTAGAACAAGTATAAACATTCCTGCCAAAAACATATAACCAAGTCTCTTATTTTCTGAAACAGCTAACACCTGCTTAAGCCCTATCCACAATAAACGAATAAAGTAAAGCTCCAGAAACAAACAAAGTTGATTTAGAAAAGAATAGGGTGTAAACAATTGAGATAATCCATGGAAAAGAACAAATACCGAAGCAGAATAAATCGTCCATTGGAAAATTCTACGAATCTGAACTCTATTCATAAAATTGGGAGCAGTTATCACCAAAAGCTTCGCAGCAAAATAGATACCTATCATCATTGAAAAAAATACAATAATGAACTGAACTATAGATCTAACTATATTAGATGTTTGAATAAAAACACCTGTAAATGCAAACAAAGAAGAACAAAACACAATGATTGATAGAAACTTATAAAGTAAATCACTGATTGATTCTTCTTTCAGAGATAGTTTCTCCCATGTCGTTACAGGATCAATTAACAAATTACCAAAAAGAGCCAAGCTTGAAAAAAATCGCATTCTATAAATCTAATTTTAAAATAAAAGAGCCCCGTCAAATAGGCTATGCGATCAAATATAGAAAATGATTCTAATTATTTAGAAAACTTAGAGTAATTTTGTACCGATTCAACAAGAAAGAAATTTTATGCAATACAATTTATTAGTCGTACTAGGAGCAACAGCAACTGGAAAAACAAGTTTAGCTGTAAATCTTGCTAAAACATTTGATGCTGAAATTATCAGTGCTGATTCAAGACAAATCTATCGTGGGATGGACCTTGGAACAGGAAAAGACATCGAAGAATATACAATCGATGGACAAAAAATTCCTCATCATTTAATTGATATTGCAGATGCAGGATACAAATACAATGTTTATGAATTTCAGAGAGATTTTGTTGAAGCTTTCGAAGATATTCAAAAAAGAAATCACCTACCTCTTGTTTGTGGTGGTACAGGCATGTACCTTGAAGCCTGCCTAAAAGGCTACAAGCTTATCGCCGTTCCGAAGGATCAAGATTTTCGTGACACATTAATGGATAAAAGCCTGGAAGAACTAGGCGATATACTTAGGGGATATAAAGAAGTCCATAACAATTCTGATCTGGAAACGAAGAAACGTGCCATACGTGCTATTGAAATTGAACGCTACATAACTTCTCACCCTGAAATTGAGATGAAACATCCAGAACTCAAGCCGCTGCTAATTGGGATTAAATTTGACCGAGAAGACAGAAGAAGTCGAATTTCACAACGCCTAAAAGAACGTTTAGATTCAGGAATGATTGAAGAAGTTAAAGGCTTAATTAAATCTGGTGTTAGTCCTGAGGATCTTATTTACTATGGACTGGAATACAAATTCTTAACCAAATATGTGATTGGGGAACTGTCTTACGAAGAAATGTTTACACAATTAGAGATTGCTATTCATCAATTTGCAAAACGCCAAATGACCTGGTTTAGAAAAATGGAACGTAGTGGATTCGAAATTCACTGGTTAGATGGTTTTATGCCATTGGAAGAAAAAATCGAAAAAGTTAAAGAACTTTGGAATGCTTAACATTCCATAAATTCCGTTCAATATCTAAATATAAGTTGCGATATCAGCGAATTTGATTCGCTCAACACCTAAAGCATCCCATTTTTCGAAAGGAAGTGGGATACCAGGAAGCTCTTTAATTGCATCTTCAATTACAAAAACTTGGATATTCTGCTTAGCCAAGCCACAAACAGCACAATCAACACAAACATTAGTTGTTACGCCGTACACAAAAACCTTTTGAGGCGCTAATAACCTCACTAGCTTTTGAGTATTAGGATTACCTTCAAACACATTGAAAACATCTTTCAACACAACAAGGTTTCGAAAGGAAGTCAGTTTTTTAAGCTCATCATTAGAATACATCTTATCCCATTGAATAACTTTTGGTTCCTCGGGTTGTGTCTCATCCATATAGTTAGCACCAAGTGAATCAGCCATACAATGTGGAGGGAAAGTGTTTATAAAGTCGGGCGAATAAGACAGTTCTTTTGCATCAGAGAAATGATGATCAGCCGTATTTACAACTTGAATATTATTCTCTTTTGCCAATGAAGTTAAACTCTTCAGTACATGCAAAATCTCTTCTGAACCGGGCACATACAATTTCCCCGATTCGTTCATAAAATCAAACTGGGTGTCTACATTCCAAAACAAAAGCTCTTTTTTAAACATATCATTTGAGTAATTAGATTCCAAAGAAGCTAATAAAAATCGTATAAAACTGTCTATCTCATAGCCATAATCAATCTTATTAAGACATTTATTTCATATACTGCTGATTGTTTTTTAATTTCATCCAGCAATTTGAAATTCTCTATATGTCAACACCTATATCAATGACCCGAAGCAAAAATATTTACCATTTTACATTTTGGTTTGTTTCAGTCTTTTTATGGCTATTTACATTATTTTTGGCAAGTGAATTCAAAAACGTCCTCACTTTCCAAACCATTTCCTTAGCGATAGCTATCAATCTTTGTTTTGCAGCTGCTGTCTATACGAATTTAAGGTTTTTGTTACCCGTATTTTTTAAAAAGAAATCTTTTTTCTTATTCTTTACACTTCTTTTTATTACGGTAGGACTTTCAGCTCTTTTAATTCAGTTTTTACTCATATACCCTCTAAATAGTTTTGTATTAAAAGCTGACGGCTTCAAAACATTCGTTTTTTCAGACTGGTTCAACTTTTTTTTCTTTTCATTTATTTATGTCGGGATTACCAGTATATTTTCATTGACCAGAGAATGGTTTATTCTACAAAAAATATCTAGTCAATTAAAAGATATTGAAAAGGAAAATCTTGAAGCAGAGCTAAAGGTTCTAAAGACTCAAATAAAGCCTCACTTTTTATTCAACTCCTTAAATAACATCTATTCTTTAGCTTTAGATAAATCTGATGATACAGCAACTGTCGTTTTACAACTATCCGATTTAATGCGCTATATTTTATACGATTGCAATGAAAAACTTGTGGACATCAATAAGGAACTTGATTTTTCGAGAAATTACATCAGTCTTCATAAAATTAGATTGGATGAGAATACGCCTATCAATTTTATTGTGAATGGTCATTTCGATGGTCACAAAATAGCGCCACTCCTTTTTGAACCCCTTATTGAAAATGCTTTCAAACACGGCGTTTACGCGAAGAACTCAGATAGCTTTATCAATATCATCTTCAATTTCGATGAAAATGATCAAATGGAACTCATCATCGAAAATAGCTACGATCCTAATTGGAGTAATTCTAAAAAAGGAAGTGGTGGAATCGGTATTCAAAATGTAATCAGAAGGCTTGAACTGATTTACCCTCAAAAACATAAAATAGAAATTGACAAAGGAGAAAAGGTATTTAAAATCACACTAACCATTGGACTTTCCTGATTGTCTAAAAAAATGATTAATTTGGTTGGCTGATGCCAATTAGGTAAGACTAACCACCAAGTCTTAGAACGAAAAAAATATAGATATGAAACTAAGATGCTTAATAATTGACGATGAACCTTTAGCGCAACGTGTGTTGGAGAAATACATTGCTGAACTTTCGGGATTAGAATTGGTTGGTAAGTGCGGAGATGCTCTGGAAGCTATGGAAGTTCTTAAAAAAGAAAATATCGATTTAATTTTTTTAGATATCAATATGCCGAGATTAAATGGGATCAACTTTCTTAAAACGTACAAGAATCCTCCAATAACGATCATTACAAGTGCCTATACTGAATATGCGGTAGAAAGCTATGAGCTGAATGTGCTCGACTATCTAAAAAAACCTTTTTCATTTCAACGTTTCTTACAAGCTATACAGAAAGCCGAAGAAAAAATAAAACTAACTGAGCAGCAAGAAGAGGTTAGAGGTGATATGGAATACATATTTGTAAAGGCGAATAAAAAAACAATTAATGTTAGCTTAGATAGTATTCAGTATATAGAAGCTTTAGGCGATTATGTGAAGATCTATACGGATACGGAACACATTGTCACCTATCAATCTTTAAAGGGGATTGAAAAGTTACTCCCTACTCAGAGATTTTATCGCGTACACAAATCCTATATTGTTGCTCTTGCTAAAATAAAATCGATTGAAGGTAATATGGTACATATGGGTAATAACACCTTACCAATTGGTAACAACTACAAACAAAGCTTCCTACAAAAGATTCACATGAGCTAGTTTAGTCTTTAACAATCGCATTAACATAAACTTCCCATTCGAATATTGACTTTGTATAGACTCAAATAACTTGACTAAATCTAAAAAAATATAATTCGATTTAAGTTCGTATTTACAGCCTTTTTACTAAATTTAGACTGAAAACTTGAATACATATTGATCTATAAAATTACAACAAAATGAAACGACTAACAGTAACCCCTTATAGCCTAATAATCTTAGGATTAATATTCGCAATTAACATCACAGGATGTAAGCCTGTAGACAAAAAAGCTAATAAAGAAACTCAAACTGAAAAGCCATTACTTAAAAAAGCAATAGCTAAAGAGGTTAAAGATGTAGTTTATCCGCTTCCAACAACTTTTGAATTAACTTCAATGTTGAATCGAATTGGAGCTGATTATATTTTGGGGATCTCAAATTCTACTGAAAATGCTGACAAGTATTTTACAGAAAAAGCCAGAGCTTTAAATCTTGGTGTTTACAGTGCAGACTTAAGTTATGCAAGTACTTATCACAGAAAACAAGAAACTATGTTGTTTCTAAAAGCTTCTAAGAAGATTATTGACAACTTGGAAATCACTTCTGCATTTAACGAAACTTTAGTAAGTGATGTTGAGAAGAATTTAGATAATAAAGAAGAATTGATTAAGATTATTACAAACTCATTTTATGAGACTTATGCTTTCTTAAACAAAAATGGCAAAGCGAACCTTTCTCTTTTTGTTGTAAGTGGTAGTTTTATTGAAGGCTTGTATATTGCAACTCACATTTCTGAAAACACATTCACAAACCCTGAAATCGTTAAAGTAATTTTCGATCAGAAAGATTCACTAGAGCGTCTTTTAAAAGTTCTTCAGCCGGAAGCTCAAGATCCAAACATTGCCGCTTTAATAGCTGATTTCAATGGTTTAAAAGCTAGCTACGACAAAGTTGAAGGCAGTATGACTAAGCCTCAATTGGAAGAGATTACAGCAAGTATTATGAAGCTAAGAGAAGCTATTGTAAAGTAATCTTTACCCTAGCTTAATACTATCGAAAAATATTTAAACTGCAATTCATCTGAATTGCAGTTTTTTTATGTCTTGTTTTCTCCAGGCAGTTCATATTTTTGATAAATAAATCGTATTTTTAGATTTGTTCTGCAAATACAATTTAAGTTATTCTGAACGTAAAATTTCAATTTATAATTCAACTCTTCAAATGGGAGAATCTATATTAAATGCACTGATGCACCTTTTTGCCATTGTAGCCAATGCCAAGGAAGAAGGTGTTTCTAACAAAGGGAAAGATATCGTCGACAATTTCCTTAAGCGTTACGTTAGTGCACAAGATGAAGTTGAATACCTTAATTTATTCCAAAACTACTATGAATTTTACCATAGAGAAATGGAGTATCAATCAAGCGTACATGAAAAAACGTCTAATATTATCTCCCTATCCGAGGCCGCAAATGTGTGTATCAAAATTCGCTCCGAACTCATTCAAGAAGAACGCCTCATCGTTTTGCTTCGCCTTTTGGAATTCATTTACGAAGATGATATTGTTAGTGAAAGTGAATTCGAGTTCATCAGTATTGTTGCCGAGAATTTCAATATCAGCCGAAATGAATTTCTAAATGCAATTGCATTTATTATCGGTGAAGATTTTCTTGATGAATATGACAAAAGTAAATTCCTGATTATAAATAATCAGATAACTGAATGGTCAGAGAATCTTTCCTGGTTCATGAAAAAAGAACAAAAAAAGGATCTCAATCAGACCAAACACCTGTATTGTGAAAATCTGTACGGTAAACTCATCACCCTTTATTTCCCTTCAGCCAATCTAATCGTTTTTAGATACCTTGGTGAGCTCAACTTATATCTTGAAGGCAATAAAATAATTAAAGGACAAAGCTACAGGCTTAAACATGGTTCAATTATAAAAGGGCCAAATATCAATTCCATATACTATTCTGATCTCGCGAGTATCTTTCTAAAAGAAGATAATCAGGAGAATATTGTTTTTACCGTTAAAAATGCCATTTTCAGATTCCGAAATTCTAATAATGGCATTCACAATTTCAACATCTCTGAAAAAAGTGGGCAGCTTATTGGAATTATGGGAGGTAGTGGTGTAGGTAAATCTACTCTTCTGAATGTGCTGAATGGAAATCTACCTCTAAATAGTGGTGAGATTTTTATTAACGATTTTGAAATTCACAGAAACAAATCTGCCATTCAAGGTCTTATTGGTTTTGTTCCACAAGATGATCTTTTGATTGAGGAATTATCCGTTTTGCAGAATCTCTATTACAATGCTAAGCTTTGTTTCAAAGAATTTACAGAGCGTCAAATTCTAAAAACGGTTCATGCTCTACTGCACGACTTAGCACTATACGAAGTTCGACATCTGAA
The DNA here is from genome assembly GCF_041555295.1 of Ancylomarina sp. Classification (NCBI taxonomy): domain Bacteria; kingdom Pseudomonadati; phylum Bacteroidota; class Bacteroidia; order Marinilabiliales; family Marinifilaceae; genus Ancylomarina; species Ancylomarina sp. The sequence continues at coordinate 23,946 of NZ_JBFFKR010000019.1, forward strand.
GGTAGGAAACCCACTAAATAAATTCATTAGTGGCGGTCAGCGTAAACGACTAAATATTGGTTTGGAGCTTATGCGTGAGCCTTCTATCCTCTTGGTCGACGAGCCAACTTCTGGTTTGTCATCTACTGATTCGGAGATGATCATGAATTTGCTTAAGCAGCAGACTCTAAAAGGAAAACTGGTTATTGCCAACATTCATCAACCCTCATCGGAAATTTTTAAAATGTTCGATAAACTCTGGATTATGGATAGGGGTGGTTACCCAATTTACACAGGTAACCCTATTGATTCTATCGTATATTTCAAAACGCAAAACTCTCAGGTTAATGCAGCTGAAAGTGAATGTGTAACTTGTGGAAATGTAAATCCAGAACAAATTCTTCAGATTGTTGAAACTCGGAAAATTGATGATCATGGAAAACCCACACGCGAACGAAGAATAAGCCCTAAACAGTGGAACGAGAAATACCGTAAGAATATTGACGCTCCCGTTGAACCTGTAAAGTCAGAAAGTAGTCTTCCAAGAAGTAACTTTAAAATACCCAACAGGTTTAAACAGTTTTCAATTTTCTGGATTCGAAATTTCCTATCTAAATTAACCAACAAACAGTATTTGATTATCAACCTGTTTGAAGCGCCACTTTTGGCCTTTATCTTAGGTTTTTTCACCAAATATACTTCGGCTGGAGGCTATATTTTTGGCGATAACAAAAACTACCCTGTATTTCTATTTATGGCCGTAGTTGTTTCCATGTTTATTGGTTTAAGTGTAAGTGCAGAGGAAATTATTCGTGATAAGAAAATTCTTCAGAGAGAGAAATTTCTTAATCTCTCAAGGAATGCCTATCTCTTTTCGAAGATTACATTCTTATTTTTACTCTCTGCCATTCAAAGTTTAACTTTTGTTCTTTTGGGAAATTATGTTCTTGAAGTTCAGGGCATGACAATGTCTTTCTGGCTCGTCCTCTTTACAACGTCTTGTTATTCAAACATGGTTGGACTGAACATCTCATCAGGTCTAAATTCTGTAATTACAATTTATATTCTTATCCCATTAATTCTTGTTCCGCAGCTACTTTTAGGTGGAGCAATGATTAAATTCGATGACTTGCACAGTGGTATTACCAATAAAATTTATGTCCCGATAATTGGAGATCTAATGACTACACGATGGGCTTATGAGGCCATGGCTGTCACACAATTTAAAGATAATGAATTCGAAAAACATTTCTTCGATTTCGAAAAAGGTGCGAGTGATGCTGCCTTCACAAGTTCTTTCCTAATTCCAAAAATTGAATCGATTCTAATCGACTGTGAAAGAAATATTGAATTCGAAAAAAACTCAGCGGAAACCAAGAGTCATTTCCATCTTCTTAGAAATGAAATAACACAATTAACAGAAGAAGCTGGATTTGAGCCATTCGCTAGCCTAGCAAAATTAAACATGCATGATTTCAATCTAGATATCCTTGAAAAGACCAGACAATATCTGGATGGTATTAAGCTCCATTTTATGGGAATTAGTAGTGAATCGGGTTATAAAAAAGACTTCCAGTATTCACGATTAGTAGACTCATTAGGTCGAGATGGTGTTTATAATTTCAAACAAAACTATTATAATCAGGCCCTAGCTGATTTGGTTTTAAATAGAACCGAAGTCAATAAAATGATTGAAGTCGATCAAAGACTCATTCAAAAGAAAGATCCGATCTTCATGTATCCTGATTCTAAATTTGGGCGTGCACATTTTTATGCTCCCGTAAAAAGAATTTGGAATTACTATATAGATACCTATTGGTTCAATCTTGCCATTATTTGGTTAGGAACGGCCCTGCTCTTTCTAACCCTTTGGGCTGATCTGCTTCGTAAATTAGTTGACTTTTTCGAAAGCCTCAGATTGGTACATCGTGAAAAGAAGGTGAAACCCTAATCTCATTTTAATGAATTTTATAATAAAACCTGCTCTCTAGTAGGAAATCATTCTAGACAAAATCCCATACTTTTCTTATGTTTGTGCTCATTAGAATTGACAACTAAAATCACAAACATGAATTTTAAATTTTTAGTGCTTTCTGTTTTAGCTCTAGCTTTAGCAGGAACTAGCATGGCACAAACTAAGGGTACTGTTGACAGCAAAACACTTAGCGAGATTCGCAACAGCTTTAATGCTGATGCTTCAACACAAGCGATTCAGAATGCTATAACCAACAGCAAAAGCATTCGCGATATAGCTCTAAACAGAAACAAAGTAGGTGCAACAGATCACTTTTTTAAGTACAGAGTTGAAGTAAAAGGAATTACTAACCAAAAAAGCTCAGGTCGTTGTTGGATGTTCACTTCGATGAACACAATCCGCCCAAACGTCATCAAAGATTTAAATCTTAGCTCTTTCGATTTTTCACATAACTACAACTATTTCTGGGATATCTTCGAAAAGTCAAACCTATTCCTTGAAAACATTATTGCAACTGCAGACAAGGATATGGACGACAGAGAAGTTGTTCGTTACTTAAGTAGCCCTGTTGATGATGGTGGTGTTTGGAATTCATTTTTCAACGTTGCTAAGAAATATGGTGTTATTCCTGCTGAAGTGATGCCTGAAACGACTATTTCCAATAACACAGGTCAGCTAAACCGTATCGTTAAAGAAAAATTAAGAGGCGAAGCGTATAAAATTCGTCAGCTAGCAGCTAAAAAAGGAAATGCTAAGAAAATTGAAGTTGCTAAGGTAAAAGCATTGAAAGACGTATACCGTATTTTAGCTCTTTCATTGGGCCAACCTCCTGTTGATTTCACCTGGAGATACAAAGATGCTGATGGTAAAATTAGCGAAGCTAAGAAATACACACCTCAGGAATTTATGGCTCTTGTAGCACCTGAGTTCGCAAAGGACGAGATGGTGATGATTATGAATGACCCAACTCGTGAATACTACAAAGTTTACGAAATCAAAAACTACCGTAATGTAGCTGAAGGTATCAACTGGACCTACTTAAACTTGCCAAATGATGAGATTAAAGCTTTTGCGATGGCTTCTATCAAAAACAATCAGGCGATGTATGCTTCTTGCGATGTAGGAAAACAACACAACCGTGAAGCAGGTATAATGGATATAAACACCTACGACTACGCTTCTTTATTTGGTGTTGAGTTCGATATGGACAAAAAAGCCAGAGTTCTAACTCGTCAGTCAGGTTCATCACACGCTATGACTCTAATTGGAGTAGATGTTGACGAAAACGAAAAACCAGTAAAATGGGAGTTCGAAAACTCTTGGGGGACAACTTCAGGAAACAATGGCTACTTAACTTTCACAGATGAGTGGTTCAGCGAATACATGTTTCGTGTTGTAATCAACAAAAAATACTTAAACGAAGAGGCAATTAAAGCTCTTGATAGCAAGCCAATTCAACTTCCTGTTTGGGATTATATGTTTTAATTTGAAGTCAACTGACTCATAAATCAGAACAATCAAGATAATTAGCGCCTCAAAACTAAGTTTTGAGGCGCTATTCATTTTGGCCTTTTCAAAAACTGACACAGAACATCTAAAAAAATAATAAAACTCAAATATTAAAACAGGGAATAAGCCGTTCTCATAACAAGAGATATTCTTATCTTTGAATTATTCTAAATAAGCATTTCACAGGAATCCATATAAACAGACAAACCTATGCAAATACGAAAAAGTGGAGCTAAATATTCGGCCATTGTTGGTATCGGGGAGAGAATTAGAAAACAGAGCGTTGAAACAGGGGAAGAATATTTACTACTTAATCGTGGTGTCAATGCCGTTTGCAATATCAATCTGGATTCAATTGTTGAAGACTTGGACTTCAATAGCAACGCCATGCAAGTTTACCCACCTTCACAGGGAAGACAAGAGTTACGCGTAGCTATTAATCAGCATTATTTTAACAACAAAAGCACCTTATCTAATATTAGTGTTAGTGGCGGTGGCATGTCAGCACTCGACCTCACATTTCAAACACTTAATGTCGATCGAATTCTCTTGCCAGAGTATTATTGGGGTTCCTATTTTCAGGTAATGACCATTCGAGAAATTGAATCTGGAACTTATACCCATTTCGATAATCTGTTAGATCGTTTACCCGAAATTAAAAACTCAGCTGTTATCATTTGTGATCCAAACAATCCAATTGGTAATAAAGTTGAAGATGACGAACTTTTTAAGATCATTCAAGTTCTGAATGATAATGGCACAACTGTTATAATCGATTGTCCTTACCGAAGAATATTTTGCGACAGCGAAGACCTTTTTTATCAGAATCTACTCGATTTTGAGAATGTGATTATTGTAGAGAGTTTTAGCAAATCAATTGGACTTAGTGGTCAACGTCTGGGCTTTATCCATTCTATAAATACCGAATTTAATACAGAACTAGGTATCCGACTCATGTATGCCACCAATGGGATTAATGCTTTCTCTCAAATTCTGGTTGCAAATTTATTGAACTCAGGGCAAGGTGAAGTCTGCCGAAAACAGTTTAAAGAAATAACCGTAGAAGGTATAAAAGAGAACATTAATTTTCTTGAAGAAAAAGGTCTTCTGGCATCTGAATTCTACACGAATAGTAAAGCCATTGGCATTTTTGTAATCGTAAATAAATCAGAAGATGAACTCTTGGAAAAAAGAATAGGCTCAGTATCGTTAAGCTATTTCACCAAGACCCAAAAGGATAAAGCTGCTAAATATGCTAGAATCTGTGTTTCTGTTCCTCCAGAGGAATTCAAAACCTATTTCGATAAATTCTAGATCAACTTCAGACAAACACAGCCTTAGAACAGCTTTTAGAACTCGACACATGTTTAAAAATAAGACATTCAAAAACATATCACTCACACTGGTTTTATTAACCTGTGGTTATTTCGTTGCCCAACTTTTTAATTACTCAAAACTCTCAGACCTGGACAATGAACATCGAGGAACAGAGTATATGGATAAGTATAATGTTTACGCATTAAAAACACCTACAAAGCTTTTATTTGCCGATGAAAATGTGCCTTTGGATCGATGGGATGTAATAGAATCACTGGACAGAGAACTGCTTGTTAATACCTATTGGCAATCTCAAACCTTATTGTTTCTTAAAAGAGCTAATCGTTATTTCCCGATCATCGAACCTATCTTAAAAAAGGAAGGTGTCCCTGATGATTTTAAATATTTAGCTTTGATTGAGAGCGGCTTGATAACAACAGTTGTTTCACCAGCAGGTGCTGTCGGGTTTTGGCAATTTATGCCACCTACGGCCCGCGACTACAAGCTTGAAATCAACAAAGAAGTTGATGAACGTTATAATATTGAAAAATCGACACGAGCAGCTTGCAGGTATTTGAAAGATTCCTATAAAAAATTTGGCAGCTGGGCCGTGGTGGCGGCCTCATATAATGCAGGCAGAACACACATTCATTCTCAAATGAAACTTCAAAATGCCGGATCGTATTATGACCTTTTGTTGGGTGAGGAAAC